>NZ_JAQCNX010000036.1:0-15748 GCF_036857515.1 Candidatus Rickettsia tasmaniensis
AATTATAAAGAAGAACAAGACCGTCATTTGAAAAAAGTTTTTGTTACTAATGACACGATACTTTCTAAAGCACTTCAAATGGTGAAACAATTTGAAGGATTAGAAGAGCAAATTGTAGAATATGAAAAAGAAATTATGTGTATTTGGCATACTAAATACGACGAAATGCTAAAATGGGCAAATACTGCTGAAGTGCTAATATTTAACGAAGAGTAGGGGGATAATTAGTTCGTCATCCCAGATGCAGGCGTAGATATAGTGCTTGAATGTACCGGAGAATTTAACAAAATGTCTGAAGTTCTAGGTAGTGTTTCGGAAAGTTCTATAGATAAATTTTCTGACTTGTTTATTGCTTAATGCTATTATTCATTTAATGTCATACCGCGGCTTGACCGCGGTATCTTAGGACACAGTCTGTGATGCAAGATCCCGTGGTCATAAAGCCACGGGATGACAACGGAACTGCACAACGGCAGGTATTTAGCCGTTAAATGGCTATTAAGGAACTTATTCAATTAATCTAAGTTAAAATTAATTAAACAATTATATTGAAAAAATTTATTTTTACTATTAAGCTGTTTTTTTAATTTTTAGTTAAAGAATTAATTTTATAAATTACTTGAATAGTGTTATAAACAGTCTTGTGGATTTAAGTTCTAAAAGCTATAGGTAATATTTACTAAGAATAGAGATATAGAGAATTTTAGGTAGCAGGAGGGGATTTGATTTGTGATATTATTAATCTGCTTAAAGAAGATTTAAATAAAGCAGATATAGAAAATGAGATATATATGCGTCTTAAAGAACCTTATTCTGTTTTAAAAAAGATGAAAAGGAAAGAAGTGCCGATTGATGCATTGAAAGACTTAATTGCATGTAGGATTATAGTTAAATCTAAAGCTCTATGCTATAATGCTTTGGACGTAGTTAAGAGTTCTACGCATTTAGATTGGTTATACACCAAAGATTATATCAATAGACCAAAAAGCAACGGCTATCAGTCTCTTCATAATATAATGCAGCTTTTACACTCTAAACGTAATTTTGAAATACAGATAAGAAGTAAAGATATGCATAAAGATGCCGAGCTTGGTAGAGCAGCTCATTTAAATTATAAAGAAGAACAAGACCGTCATTTGAAAAAAGTTTTTGTTACTAATGACACGATACTTTCTAAAGCACTTCAAATGGTGAAACAATTTGAAGGATTAGAAGAGCAAATTGTAGAATATGAAAAAGAAATTATGTGTATTTGGCATACTAAATACGACGAAATGCTAAAATGGGCAAATACTGCTGAAGTGCTAATATTTAACGAAGAGTAGGGGGATAATTAGTTCGTCATCCCGTGAGACGAAAATATGTCATCCCGTGACTTGACCATGGGATCCAGTTCTTGGTGTCATACTGCGAGCTTGTAGCGGTATCCATCTAAAAAAATCAAAAATGTATACTTATTAAGTTATTTTTTTTGGATCTCGCGGTCAAGCCACGGGATGACACTGATAAGGCATAACGCCAATGTGGTAAAAATATAACATTTATTAAAACTTTATAAAAAAACTATAGCGATGCTTGTAATTATATACAATATATAGTATGCTCAGCCCGTAGTTTAGAAACTATTGAAACAAAATATTAGGTTATTTCCTTATCAAATGTGGGATATCTTTGTGGGATATCTTGACTCACGTTTGATAAGTTTGTTTTAATACTAGGTACTAAATTTTAACTTAAATATAGGACAAAAATTATGGCTCAAAAACCAAATTTTCTAAAAAAATTAATTTCCGCAGGGTTGGTAACTGCTTCTACAGCTACCATAGTAGCCAGTTTTGCAGGTTCAGCTATGGGTGCTGCTATACAGCAGAATAGAACAACAAACGGAGCTGCTACAACTGTTGATGGTGCGGGATTTGACCAAATTGCCGCTCCTGCAAATGTTGCGGTTGCTCTAAATGCAGTTATTACTGCTAATGCTAATAATGGTATTAATTTAAATACTCCAGCCGGTAGTTTTAACGGTTTGTTTTTAGATACTGCAAACAATTTAGCAGTGACAGTGAGTGCAGATACTACCTTAGGGTTCATCACTAATGCTGCTAATAACGGTAACTCCTTTAACCTTACGCTTGGTGCTGGTAAAACTCTTACTATAACAGGTCAAGGTATTACTAATGCACAAGCTGCTGTTACACACAATGCTAAAAATGTTGTTGTACAATTTAATGGTGGTGCTGCTATTGCCAATAATGATCTTAGCGGTGTGGGAACAATAGACTTCGGCGCTGCGGCTTCTACATTAGTATTTAATTTAGCAAATCCTACAACTCAAAAAGCTCCTCTTATACTTGGAGGTAATGCTGTAAATGGTATTAACGGTACATTAAATGTTACTAATGGATTTATTCAAGTTTCAGATAAAAGTTTTGCTACTGTTCAGGCAATTAATATCGGTGACGGTCAAGGTTTCATGTTCAATACTGATGCTACTAATGGTAATGCTTTAAATTTACAAGCAGGTGGTGCTACTATTAATTTTAATGGAACAGACGGTACGGGTAGATTAGTATTATTAAGTAAGAATGGTGCTGCTACCGACTTTAACGTTACAGGAAGTTTAGGCGGTAATCTAAAAGGTATTATCGAATTTAACACTGTTGCAGTAGGCGGTCAACTTATAGCTAATGCAGGCCCTGCTAATGCAGTAATAGGTACTAATAATGGCGCAGGTAGAGCTACAGGATTTGTTGTTAGCGTAGATAATGGTAAGGCAGCAACAATCGCTGGACAAGTTTATGCTAAAGACATGGTTATACAAAGTGCTAATGCAGGCGGACAAGTAAATTTTGGACACATAGTTGACGTTGGTACAGACGGTACTACTGCCTTTAAAACAGCAGCTTCTAAAGTTGCAATAACCCAAAACTCAAACTTTGGTATTACTGATTTCGGTAATCTTGCAGCACAGATTACAGTTCCTGATACTATGACCCTTACCGGTAATTTTACAGGTGATGCTAGCAATCCCGGTAACACTGCAGGTGTGATAACTTTTGATGCTAACGGTACTTTAGCACGTGCTAGTGCAGATGCAAATGTTGCGGTGACAAATAATATTACAGCAATTGAAGCATCAGGTGTCGGAGTTGTCCAATTATCAGGAACACATACTGCCGAGTTACGTTTAGGAAATGCCGGTTCTGTCTTTAAACTTGCTGATGGTACAGTTATAAACGGTAAAGTTAACCAAACTGCTGTTGTCGGCGGTGCTCTTGCAGCCGGTGCGATTACCTTAGACGGTAGTGCTACAATTACCGGCGATATAGGTAACGGTGGCGGTGCTGCTGCGTTACAAGGCATTACTTTAGCTAACGATGCTACAAAAACATTAACGCTTGGTGGAGCAAATATTATCGGTGCTAATGTCGGTGGAGCGATTGATTTCCAAGCTAACGGTGGTACTATTAAATTAACAAGCACTCAAAATAATATTGTAGTTGATTTTGATTTAGCTATAACTACTGATCAAACAGGCGTTGTTGATGCGAGTAGCCTAACAAATGCTCAAACTTTAACTATTAGCGGTACAATCGGTACTATTGGAGCTAATAATAAAACTCTTGGACAATTTAATATTGGCTCAAGTAAAACAGCTTTAAATAGAGGTAATGTTGCTATTAACGAGTTAGTTATTGGAAATAACGGTTCAGTACAATTTGCTCATAATGCTTATTTAATAACAAGAACTACAAATGCTGCCGGTCAAGGTAAAATAATATTTAATCCTGTTGTAAATAATAATACAACTCTTGCAGCCGGTACAAATTTAGGTAGTGCTGCAAATCCACTTGCAGAAATTAATTTTGGATCTAAAGGGGCTCATGCTGATACTATATTAAATGTGAGTGAAGGTGTAAATTTATATGCTACTAATATTACTACTACCGATGCTAACGTAGGTTCTTTCGTCTTTAATGCCGGTGGAACCAATATAGTAAGCGGTACAGTCGGTGGACAGCAAGGTAATAAGTTTAATACTGTAGCATTAGATAACGGTACTACTGTTAAGTTCTTAGGTAATGCAACATTTAACGGTAACACTACAATTGGAGCTAATTCTACCTTACAAATCGGTGGTAACTATACTGCAGACTTTGTTGCATCTGCCGATGGTACCGGTATAGTAGAATTCGTTAACACCGGTCCTATTACTGTAACATTAAACAAACAAGCTGCACCTGTTGATGCTTTAAAACAAATAACGGTTTCTGGTTCCGGTAACGTAGTGATTAATGAGATAGGTAATGCAGGTAATTATCATGGTGCTGCGACTGATACGATTGCTTTTGAAAATTCAAGTTTAGGTGCAGCTTTATTCTTACCTAGTGGCATTCCATTCAATGATGCAGGCAACACAATTCCTTTAACAATTAAAAGTACCGTAGGTAATGAAACAGCTACAGGTTTTGATGTTCCTAGCGTGATTGTTTTAGGTGTTGATAGTGTCATCGCTGACGGTCAAGTAATCGGTGATCAAAATAATATCGTAGGTCTAGGTCTTGGAAGCGATAACGGCATAATCGTTAATGCTACTACATTATATGCAGGTATTGGTACTATAAACAATAATCAAGGTACTGTCACACTTAGCGGTGGTGTTCCTAATACCCCTGGTACAGTTTATGGCTTAGGCACAGGTATTGGTGCTTCACAGTTAAAGCAAGTAACGTTTACTACAGACTATAACAACTTAGGTAATATTATTGCAACTAACGCAACAATTAATGACGGTGTCACTGTTACTACAGGCGGTATAGCCGGAACAAGTTTTGACGGTAAAATTACTCTTGGAAGTATTAACGGTAACGCTAATGTGAGATTTGCTGACTGTATATTTTCTAATTCTACAAGTATGATTGTTACTACTAAAGCTAATAATGGTACTGTAACTTATTTAGGTAATGCATTGGTCGGTAATATAGGTGGTTCAGATACTCCTGTAGCTTCTGTTAGATTTACAGGTAGTGATGATGGTGCAGGATTACAAGGAAATATTTATTCACAAGTCATAGACTTTGGTACTTATGACTTAGGTATTTTAAATTCTAATATAATTTTAGGCGGTGGTACTACTGCTATTAACGGTGCAATCGATCTTCTTACAAATACTTTAACATTTGCAAGTGGTACTTCAACATGGGGAAACAATACTGCTATTGAAACTACTTTAACATTAGCAAACGGTAATATAGGTCGCATCGTTATCGCGGAAGGTGCTCAAGTTAATGCAACAACCACAGGAACTACAACTATTAACGTACAAGATAATGCCAATGCAAATTTCAGTGGTACACAAACTTATACTTTAATCCAAGGTGGTGCTAGATTTAACGGTACTTTAGGAGGTCCTAACTTTGCTATAACCGGAAGTAATCGTTTCGTAAATTACGGTTTAATACGTGCTGCTAACCAAGATTATGTAATAACACGTACTAACAATGCAGAAAACGTAGTTACTAATGATATCGCAAATAGTCCGTTTGGAGGTGCACCGGGTGTGGGTCAGAACGTTACAACATTTGTAAATGCAACTAATACTGCAGCATATAATAATCTTCTTTTAGCTAAAAATAGTGCTGATTCTGCTAACTTTGTCGGCGCTATCGTTACCGATACAAGTGCGGCCATAACTAATGCACAATTAGATATAGCTAAAGATATCCAAGCTCAACTTGGTAACAGATTAGGTGCTCTTAGATATTTAGGTACTGCTGAAATGGTTGGACCTGAAGCTGGAGCAATACCGGCTGCGGTTGCTGCAGGTGACGAGGCTGTTGATAATGTGGCTTACGGTATATGGGCAAAACCTTTCTATACTGATGCACATCAAAGTAAGAAAGGTGGTTTAGCTGGTTATAAAGCTAAAACCACCGGTGTCATAATCGGTTTAGATACGCTAGCTAACGATAACTTAATGATCGGTGCTGCTATCGGTATCACTAAAACTGATATAAAACACCAAGATTATAAGAAAGGTGATAAAACCGACGTTAACGGTTTCTCATTCTCTCTATATGGTGCCCAGCAGCTTGTTAAGAACTTCTTTGCTCAAGGTAGTGCAATATTTAGCTTAAACCAAGTGAAGAACAAAAGTCAGCGTTACTTTTTCGATGCTAACGGTAATATGAGCAAGCAAATTGCTGCCGGTAATTACGATAACATGACATTCGGTGGTAACTTAACAGTCGGTTATGATTACAATGCAATGCAAGGTGTGTTGGTAACTCCAATGGCAGGACTTAGCTACTTAAAGTCTTCTGACGAAAACTACAAAGAAACCGGTACAACAGTTGCAAACAAGCAAGTTAACAGCAAGTTTAGTAATAGAACCGATTTAATAGTAGGTGCTAAAGTAGCCGGCGGTACTATGAATATAACTGATCTTGCGGTATATCCGGAAGTTCACGCTTTTGTAGTTCACAAAGTAACCGGTAGATTATCTAAAACTCAGTCTGTATTAGATGGACAAGTTACTCCGTGTATCAGCCAGCCTGACAGAACCGCTAAAACATCTTATAATTTAGGTTTAAGTGCAAGCATAAGATCTGATGCTAAGATGGAGTACGGGATCGGTTACGATGCTCAGATTGCAAGTAAATATACTGCACATCAAGGTACTCTAAAAGTCCGTGTAAACTTCTAATCGCTCCCGATTAGCAAGTTTATAAGTTCCTCAAGAAAAAAAGCCCTCTTTGAAAAAAGGGGGCTTTGTTCTTTCTTCCCGCCTACATGCCTTGTTGCATGGCTTAAAAAACCTACTATATGTCATTCCCGCGTAGGCCGGGGGGATCCAGAAAAAAGCGAGATAAATCGAGCTTTTAATTTTACAAACTTATTGTGTATAATCTTTAAATTACTGGAGTCCTGCTTTCGCGGGAAGGACATAAACGAGCCGTACAACAACCCTCCGCCTATGCGTGAATGACATCACCTACTTTTCCACCCCGTGCAATACCTTCACTAACCTAAAATTTTATTAACTTCTAGTTGAAAAGATATAAATTTTTATAGCTAAGAATTTAAAATTAATAAATATTATGAAAAAAATATATATTAGTGATTATTATGCTTCTAATAAGCGGAGGTATATTTGCTCAAAGTCAAATATCCAATTTAGTTGTACCGGTTAGCTATTTTATAAATCATGTATCCCAATTGGAAAAACTAAAAGAAAATCTTAATAAATATAAGCAATCTAGTGTAGTAGGGGTAAGCGGTATGGGTAAAACGCAGCTTGCTAGAATGTACGCTTATGAAAATAAAGATAACTATAACATAATTTGGTTGATTGATTGTAATCTAAATATAGAGTAGTATTTACTCAAATTATCTAAAACTATTAATAGGTGATTTCAGAAGATATGGCAGTGATGAAGAAAGATTTAATGGTTTATCTAGCAAGTAAAGATAAATGGTTATTGGTGTTTGATAATTTAAAAATAGGCGAGAATAAGAAAATAGAGGATTTTATTAATTGGGAGTATAACGGTAATATTATATTTTGTTCCCAAGACGATGAATTATTATCTAACATAATCAAAGCAAACGCTTGCACTAAGCCGGAAGCTGCATTACTTGCAAAAAATATATTGGAAAATAAAAATCCAGAATTAATAAATTTTTTGACTCAAGAATTTGGAGGTTATCCGATTCTCGTAGTTTAAGGAGCACAAATATTAAATCAAATACAAGGTTTAAACTTAGAGAAATACAAGAAAAAGATAAAAGCCTCTAAGGATAAAATTGAGCTAAATATAAAACTTGTTAGCAATGAATTAAAGCCTAGTGCCAAGAGATTACTAGATGGGATAGCATTGCTTAATAATCAAAGTTTTTCAAAAGAATTATTAAATTCTATTACTGAAGATAAGCATAGTCTAGATGATGATATTTATCAGCTTTCTAAATTTGCTTTGATCTCTAATATTGAACCTAATGAAGTTAATCCGCTATTTGAAATGCATGATGTTATAGCTGAAAAAATATTACAAATAAATGGAGATAAAGGAAATAAAGAATATCTTGAACGTAGTGTTACTAATCTTTTAAATTCTATACCTAAAAGTTTAGTAAAGGGGCGCATTTTTAGAAATGCTAAAACTATACCGGATTAATTACAAAAAATGCAGAAAAATACGATATATCGATATATAAAATTTTAGAGTTATAAATTTATTAATACAATATGCTAATTCTTCCGATTTATATAACTCAAAAAAATTAGTAAATTGGTTTGATAAAAACGATCAAAAAGGTAAATTTAAATTATGGACAATGAATAATGAAGAAAAATTTGCTTATGCTGCATATTTAGGACGCATAGGGTGGTATTATAGAACTTGGTCAGATCCTAAAAAAGCAATTGAATATGATACGAAAGCTAAGCAGGTATTTGATGAAGTGAAAGGATATGATTCCATAAAATGTAATGTAGTTTTCGGTTCGGCTATATCCAATATTCAGCTAGGAAATCTAGAAGAAGCAGAAAAAAATATCCAAATGATGGAAGATATGTTCAATCAAAAGTCTAGTAGATCAAACTGACATAGCAACTATATACTATGCAAAAGCTAAATTATTTAATATCCAAGGTAAAAATTATGAAGCATTAAGAAGAATTGACGATACTATAAATGCTTGTATCGAAAACGGGATGAAACCTCAAGATTTATTTCTTACCGGTTCATATCTCATTAAATTAGATATATTAAATAATCTTAAAGAAACATCAGGAAGCTCTTTCTTTATTAGAAAAGTATATGATATGAATAAGTCAAGTAAAAAAGAGGAAAATCAAGTATTTGGACGAATTTTTACCCAAAAATCAAGAGCAAAACTAGGTTTAGGTGATGTTACCGAAGCTCTAGAATAAAAAAGCTAAAGCAATTTTTCTTAATGATCCAACTAGACCTAACAAAGAGATTATTATATCACCGGATATAGATTTGGCAAAAACGTTTGTTGCTGAAGGGGATGCACTAGTGTTACTTAATCAAAATGAGGAGGCGGTAGATACTTATGCTACTGCTGAAAATATATATTGGAATAACTATAAAGAAAATATGCAAAATGTGTATGAAATAAGTAATATGTATTTTGCAGCCGCTAAAGCTAGTTGTACTTTACCTAAGAAATTTTGGTATGAAAAATTCCGTAATAATCAGATAGAACAATTCGGAGCTGATCATCCGAATAGTATAAAAATTTTAAACCTTAAATGTGATGGTTCAAATTAGCTAGAATTTTTTCTGATTAGTGCAATAAAAAAACCGGACGTGGTAAGAATAATTCCAAGCCAAATAAAGCTCATCGTTGGCTTGTAATATATTTTAGCATGGATTATATCGCCGTCTATATTACTTAACACTGCGTAAAGATCATATGATAAGTAAGAGTATATATCACTTTCTTGCGATAAACTCTTTTCAACTATATAAAGCCTATTTTCCGGCTTTAATATAGTTATATTACGGCTATTATCCTCAAGCCAAAATTCAGCAATTTGTCTATAATAATTTTTACCTTGAGCAAACTTAATATTTTGCAATGTTACTTTAAATTCGTTAAATGTTTTACTTGTTCCTACTCTGCCGGTGAAATCCATTTCACTTTGTAATAATGTATTCATAGTAATACTAAAACTAATTAGTGCAAAACCAAAATGCCCAAGGATCATACTAGCGCTACTTGCTTTAAGTCTATTTCTACAATAATTAGTTTTAACCAAAAGATAATGAATATTATGAAGCATAAGAAATATAGATGCGATTATAGTTAAAATCGATATAACACTAAATGTTACTTTTAATGATATTAAATAAGTAATTATTAGAGATAATATTAGAATTATAATATGTTTTTTAATAGAGCTTCTGGTAGTAAATAATCCTATGGCACCAAGAATAGGGATAACGAATATAATAAAATTATTAACAAAAAATGTTTCACTAATAATAATAGGTTTATCGTCGAATAAAGCGTAAATTGGCGGATAAAGTGTGGCAGCTATTAGCACAATAAGGCTAAGAAGGAGGAATATATTACCGAGGAGTATGGAGTTTCCACAATTCGTCATTGCGAAGCCACGAAAGTGGCTGTGGCAATCTCGGTTAGTTTCCTGAGATTGCTTCGTCAATGCTAATGCATTTCCTCGCAATGACGTGGTAGTATACAACCCAATACTACCAATCCCCATAATCAAAAATATCCCAAGCAAGTATATTCCTCTCTCAGGTGAGAATGCAAAAGAGTGAATTGAGGTAATAAAACCGGAACGTACTAAAAAAGTACTAAATATTACTAATAAAAAAGTAATGATGGATAAAATTATCGTCCAGTTTTGCATACGTCCGGTTTTTGTTGTGACAATTATAGAATGATAGAGCATAATTCCGGATAACCAAGGAAATAGTGAAATATTTTCTACCGGATCAAAAAACCAAAATCCGCCCCAGCCGAGTTCTCTATATGCCCACCAAGAACCAAGGCTAATTCCTATGGTAGTAAATAAGATACCGATATTGGAAAATGTTTTGAGAAGTCTTATGTCATTAATGGATTCCCGCTTTCGCGGGAATGACATAAGTGGGTATGCGAATGACATAGAGGCACAAACAATAGTAAACGGTACTACATAGCTAACATAGCCTAAATAAAGCAGAGGAGGATGGATGATCAAAGCAATATCTTGTAGCATCGGGTTTAAGCCTAACCCTTCTTTAGGAATGAAAGAAAACACGTTAAAAGGACTGGAGGTAAAGTAAATAAAGCTGCTAAAAAATAATTGTATGGCTGATAGAATAATAATAGATAAAAATTTAAGACGGTTATCTTCAAGTAAAAATATATAACAGCAACTAACGATTTGTAATAAACAAAACCATAATAACATTGAGCCTTCGTGGCTCGACCAACTACCGGCTATTTTATATATTAAAGGTTTTAAAGTACTGGAATTTAAGAAAACATTTTGTAGTGAAAAGTCAGAGATAATAAAAGCATAGACTAGGGTAAAAAAGGCAAGTATAGCACATGAGGCCGCTATGTAGAAGGGGAAAGTAATTAGGTAGTTGTCATTCCCGCGAAAGCAGGAATCCAGTCTGTAAAATAGAGATTTTTTATGGATTCCCGCTTTCGCAGGAATGACATAAAAGACAAAAGACAAACCGATAACCGACAAGCACATCGTTGTTAGCAGTAAGAAATTACCGATTTCACTCACTGCTTATTGTTTCCTCGATAGTAGGTAATACGGTAATTTTTACGCTATCAATCTTATTGGCAATTTTCTTTAAAATAATTACCTTTAAATTAAATATTTCAATTACTTCCCCTTGATTTGGAATTCTAGCAATTTTATGGATTATTAATCCTGCTATAGTGTTTGCATCTTCATCCGATAAATTCCAATCAAGTTCTCGGTTAATATCTCTAATAGTCGTAGTTCCTTTTATAATGAACTCGGTATTAGACTTCTTGATAATTTCATTATTAAGTCTATCATGTTCATCAGTAATGGGTCCTACGATTTCTTCTATAACATCTTCAAGAGTAATAATACCTAGTAGAGTACCATACTCATCTACAACACAAGCAAAATGATTATTACGTTCTCTAAATGCATGTAGCTGGTCTACTACAAGTGCATTCTCAGGGATAAACCAAGGTGGGGTTAGAAGTTTATTAATATCAACTTTTTTTGCATCATTATTATTTTCGTATAATGCTTTAAGCAAATCTTTTAGATTGAGAATCCCTATTATATTATCTCTATTATCTTGCCACAAAGGTATACGTGTATGAGCACCCGATAATAAAGTTTTAATTATTACTTCATGAGGTAGGTCGATATTAAGGGCTATAATACTACTTCTGTGAGTCATAATTTCCGATACCGTCATATTACGTATATCTAATATCCCGCCGAGCATGTTACGATCAGATTTATAAACTCCGCCTTCTTGATGGTAATGCTCAATCACGCCTCTTACTTCTTCCGTTCCTGATATTTGAGGATTTAAATTAATACGAAATATGAAGCAAAATATTTTTGTAATGTAATCAAGAGTAATATTAATAGGTTTGAAAAGCTTTAAAAATATTACGATAGTTGAAGCCATTTTTAATGCTAATTGTTCAGGTTTAGCAACGGCTATTGCTTTCGGTACTACTTCGGCAAAAACAATAATTATAAAAGCCATAACGCCGGAAGCAACAATGGGGCCATTATCTCCAAGAAAGCTAATAAAGAGAGTAGTAGCAATAGTGGTACAAACAGTATTGATTAAACTATTACCTATTAATAAAGTTCCTATGACCTTTTCTTTTTTCTTAAGAACCTCTAAAACTGTTTTAGCACGCTTATTACCGGCGATTTTAAGCTTATGAATCTTCCCTGGGGAAGAAGCGGTAATAGCAGTTTCGGTAGCGGCAAATAAAGCAGATAAGGCGATCATTATTATAATAACGATCACAAATATGGTGGTCATTCTTTATTAAAATATAAATTAACTATAAATAATTATATTAGTAATTATAGATTTTACCTAATGTTTTTTTGTTATCAACGACTCCTTTCAGTATCTTTTGTTTTTCGGCTGTTAATAAGATTTTGAAATTTGTTATTTGTAGATGATGTCTTGCGTGATTCGTGTCCAATCGCTATTGCTTGTTGCTGTATTAATAATGTATTAGCTTGAGCTTTCCTTAAATTTATACCTTGTTCTTTAGATTCTTCAGTAGTTAGAATTTTTTGCCCTTTAGAAAGTTTTATCGCACTATCGCATACAAAAACTCCGCAATCATATACATTTTCTTGTTGCTTGGTATTTAGGTCTGTTATTTTTGCATCGGGATAAATTTCGGTAATATATTCTGTTACTTTTGGTCGAGATTCCAATGGCTCACCATAGGGATCATTATACATAAAGTTTATATTACCTTTATCATCTTTACTAGCCATTAAGAGTAACCAATGTTTATGTCCTGTATTTAGTGGTATAATTGCAGGCTTATTATCTAGTATTAAATCCTCTACTGTAACACGAAGAGTATCTTTTAGTATTTCCGGCTCTTCTAAAGAGGCATGATGAAATATAGAGAACATATTCTTATCTATATTTGCTTCCAATATATTTTTTATATCATCTTCAGTGTATAAATAAGTAGGTTGTTTTATATTTCCTGTATTATAAACACCAACTTGATCTTCAGTATTTATAACCGGTGATGATTGTTTTTCAGGTATCTGCTGTTTTGTCTCTATTACTGGTTTGGCTAATTGTTGTTCTGCTTTTAGAGATTCCTTATACATTTCCTGTGGAATTCCTAATTTTCCCCATGGTTTTTGATTATTAGCGGGAGCTTGCTGTTGCGGTGGATTTATAGAAGATGCAACAGTGGTTAGTGGTTTTTCTGTTATTGTCGGCTTTGCTTCCGTAGTTGGAGTTGTTGATTCGTGAGTTTTAGGTTCTTCTTTTTTGCCGAATATTGCTTCTTTAAAACTAGTTATTATATCTTTAAAATAGTTAAAAATTCTTTTAAAAAAACCTTGCGGTTGTGGTTGGTTTGCTTTTGGAGGTTCATATGATGTTGTTTGTTCTACTTGTATATCCTTAGGTCTATCATTCATAACTTTCTTTGTATTAAAATTAAAGTCAATAGGATTTACCTCAGTTTTACCTAAATCTTTTTGAAATTGCCTAGATATTTGTGATACATATTTTTTTAAGTTTTCAGCAGCATTATTTGAATCTTTTAAGATTTCATTAATTTCGAGTTTCAATCCGTAAATTTGATCTTCAGAGGTAATACCGAAGTTAGCAGTGATAAGATTTGTTGCTTCGTCTGCAGAAAGAGGCCAAGTTTCTATAATCACTCTACCGCCTTGATTTTTAGCGTTTTTTATTATTTTATCTAGCTTTTCTTTATCAGGTATGGTACCGGAAAGTAATTGATCAATTTTATGATCATATACAAGATTGTTAAAAACAGATGTTACTAAACTTATATCCGTAATTGTAGTGGCTTTATCTTTTGGTACTATACCATCGGCTATAGATAAATTTTGATCTGCTTCATTTGTAAAAAAAACATGATCAACTTTTTTCATAATTTGCTGCCAATAAGCTTCTAGTTCAGAATTTTGGGGTAATGAATTATATTGATCAAAAGTAATAGTAGTTTTTATATTTAAATTTTGTAAATTAATTAAATCTTGTACCTCAAAAATAGGTTGTATATTATTGTTATTAAGTTGAATATTAAAAATCGGTGTTTTACCCTTTTTGCGGGATTCTTGTAAGATCTCCGAAAAAATACGTTCTTTATCGGGTATATGTGATGCTTTATTAACTTCTAGCCGGATAATAGGCAATTTATTTTGAGCTTCCTGCTTGTTTATTTTCTTTAATATCCGATCTTCATCTCCAAGTAAAAGAGTAAATATAATAGGCTCAGCCATTACTAACCTTTATTAAAAGAATATTAGGTTCTGTGAAAATTTCTAATTGATTTACTATTTTAAGATATTTTTTAGCAAAAATTAATAAGGTTTTTGAAGGAATAGTTATTCATTTTTCAAAAAAATCTTATAATTTGCAGCAAAAAAGAGCCAAAATTAAATCTTTTTAGAAATCGTCACAGAACCTACATATAATTATTAGAATTTTTGAGCTTTAAATCAAGCTATATTTAATAATCCGTGCTTTAGCTTATATAATTTATCCATTTTATGTGCTAACTCATGGTTATGTGTTACCATAATAACTGCGGTATTTTGTTCTCTTGCTACGTTTAAAAATAAATTAAATACTTCATTTGTAGTTTTGGGATCTAAATTACCTGTCGGTTCATCTGCTAAAATAATTTTCGGCTTATTAATTAAGCTCCGAGCTATAGCGACCCGTTGTTGTTCTCCTCCCGATAATTCTCCGGGCATATTATAGAGTTTTTTCCCAAGTCCTAAATCATCTAATATCTTTGTTGCATCCTCTATTGCTTCTTTTTGATCAAGACCACTAATAAGCCTTGGCATAATAACATTTTCAAGAGCGGTAAAATCTTTAAGTAAGTGATGTTGTTGATAGATAAAACCTAAATAATGAAGACGAATGAGATGATATTTTTGATACTTGCTATTTGGTATGATGACTTGACCGTTTGTAGGTTTATCAAGCAAGCCGGCAATATGTAGTAAAGTTGATTTGCCGCTACCTGAAGAACCTATTATAGCGATTAATTCACCTTCATTAACCGTTAGATTAAGATCATCTAGTACTCTAACAATAGTTTTGCCTTGGCTGTAATGTTTTGAGATTTTTTTTAAAATGAGGACTGTATTATTCATATCTTAGGGCATCCACGGGATTTAATTTTGAGGCTCTATAAGAAGGATAAATTGTCGCAAGAAAACACAATATTATAGATAAAGAGGTAATTAAAATAATATCCTCAGCTCTTACTTTTGAAGGTAAACTATAAAGAAAATAAATAGCTGCCTCGAAAATTTTAGTACCGGTTATACGCTCCAAATAATTCTTGATAGTTTGAATATTATAAGAAAAGGTAACACCAAGGATTACACCTAGTGTTGTGCCAAGTAATCCTATAAACATTCCGTTATAGATAAAAATAAGCATTATTTGCTTAGTGCTTGCTCCCATAGTGCTAAGAATTGCAATATCTG
>NZ_JAQCNX010000063.1:0-995 GCF_036857515.1 Candidatus Rickettsia tasmaniensis
TAATAATATATCGGAAGCGGAAATGATGCTCAATTTCCTTGTTCAAATGCATTTTATACCGAAATGCTTTATAATGATTAGTAGTAGCATAGAATTGCTCAGCTCAATGGAATTTCAACTTAGTAGTTATAGTTCTAATATATTATTTATTGGTTATCATTATAATAATAAAAATACTCCAAAAAATAAAGATGTTGCATATTATACTAAACTGATTAATGATTTAATATCTCAAATAAATAAGCTAAAAAGAAATAATCCACCTTTAAAGAATAATAATGCAAAAGGTAAAAATCCTTATGACACGAATAAATAAAGTTTTATTGAGTTTACTTTGCTTAGTTATTTCGTATGCGGGCTACGGTCAAATTATTCCTACTTACTCCGTAGATTCAGTAACAATGAAAAACTTATTACCGAAGATAGATGCAGATACGCTGGTACTTATAAATATAGATAATACTATCATAACACCGAAATCCAAATTATTTCGATATCAGGATAATTCTTATATAAATTTTACTAAATATTTATATAGTCTTGCAGCGGGTAACGCATCAGTTAATAAAACTATTGCAAAATTGATAGTGCAGCGTCAAATGATGCTTGTTGAATCTAAATGGGTAGATTTAATTAATAAGATGAAACAGCAAGGTGCAACGGTTTTAGGTCTTCAGGAAATAACGGCCCCATGTAATTTAATTGAAAATTATGAAGGATGGTTATATACCTTACTTTACTAATAATATATCGGAAGCGGAAATGATGCTCAATTTCCTTGTTCAAATGCATTTTATACCGAAATGCTTTATAATGATTAGTAGTAGCATAGAATTGCTCAGCTCAATGGAATTTCAACTTAGTAGTTATAGTTCTAATATATTATTTATTGGTTATCATTATAATAATAAAAATACTCCAAAAAATAAAGATGTTGCATATTATACTAAACTGATTAATGATTTAATATCTCAAATAAATAAGCTAAAAAGAAA
>NZ_JAQCNX010000021.1:0-21277 GCF_036857515.1 Candidatus Rickettsia tasmaniensis
AATTATTAAATATCCGTCTGCTTCTAGCTTCTTGATTGTTATTAGTAAATATTTAAAATTCAATATAAATAAACAATAAACGCAAAAAATAATGAAATTTATTAAATAGTTTTTAGCTACAAAATATTTTGAAGATAATTTATAAATCGTATATGCCGATAAAAAAACTAGCGAATTTGTACCGATAGGCATACCACTTATTTGATCTATAAATAGACCGAGAAAAAATATGCTAAAAATATTTAAGGAATATAACGACATAAAATAATAAATAAATATAATTTCCATCGCCGGAAAGATTCTGCTTTGAATATTTATTTTATAACTCACTAATGGAAATAATATTATAAAAAAACATAGCAAAGCAAACAGCAATTTTAATATTATTTGTAAGCTATTTTTATATATTTCCTGTTTTATCTTTAACATAAATAGTTTTTTGTTATATAGTTTTGTACTGTGTCATACCGTGACTTGATCGGCAATTAGGTTGTCATCCCACGACTTGATCGCAGGATCTATATAAACAACATTTTGTGTGGTCATTTTTACTGGACCACGTGTGGTCAAGCCACGGGGGGTGACAATAGAAAAATCGCATCCACCCAACGACCATATCAACCGTATACAAAATATAAATTAATTTTCTATTTTTGTACAGTTTTAAAAAATGAATATGGATTCTACAATAACTCACAACAACTAGGGTTAGGTCTTTTATCATTACCGCTAAGCTCTAATTCTTCTTGTGCCTCGGAACTTGTAGATATAAATAGTTGTTTTGATATAATATTATTTATTGTTGTCGTAGGATCAAAAGACTTAAGCCGTGGGATAGGTAGACTAGGTTTATCTGTTATGTTTTTATTTTTTGACATAAAAACATCCTTTTTAGCTTATAAATGCGTCATTGCCAGAAAATTTAGGCTTTTTATTGCACAGATCGTTTTATGTCATTCCTGCATAGGCGGGGATGACATCAAGTAGGTTTTACCGATCTACGCAACAATGCCTACTCGCAATGACAAAATCTATAATTATTAGGTAATATTTTAACTTTCTTCCTCACTTTGTTCTATCGGTTCTAAACCATATAAAGATATCATACGTTCAAATACTCTACCGGCAGTAGGGGCAGCCGTCCAGCTTGCGGTTGCAAAGCCAAAGCTTTCTTTAGTCGGTTTCGGCTCATCAAATCTAATAAAAATAATATATTGCGGGTTAGATGCAGGCAGCATACCTAAAAACGATGACGCTCTACTATTTTTTAGATATTTCTTTTTTCCCCCTGTCCCTTGTGAAAGTTTTTCTGCCGTACCGGTCTTACCGCCGATAAGATAGCCTTTGACCTCTGCTCTTTTACCGTTACCTTCTTTTACTACCGCTCTAAATAATTTCTTCATTTGGGTAGAGGTATTTTCACTCAAAACTTTTGTACCTATTACTTTTTCATCCTTTCTTTTTAATAAAGTAAGATCATATAAAGTACCGCCGTTAACAACCGGTAACATTGCTCTAACAAAATGCAAAGGGCTAATCGAAATGCCGTAGCCATACGACATAGTAACACTCGTTAACTCATTCCATCTTTTCTCGGAAGGAAATAACGGAGTACCTCGTTCAGGTAATTCTATTTGTAACTGATCTAATAGACCTAATTTCTTTAGGTATTTTTTAAAATTGCTTTTACCGATTTCAAGCATAATTTGACTTGTGCCAATATTTGAAGAATATAGAAAAATCTCAGGTACACTATGCCATCCTTGCCTTGGCGTATAATCCTTAAGCTGGAATCCTCCTACTTTCATATAGCTTATATCATAAGCATCATTCATATTTATTGCACCGGTATCAAAGCCGACTGCCATAGTTAATGCCTTAAACACCGAACCCATTTCGTAAATGCCGAGACTTGCTATATTAAACAGCTCTTCCGGTTTGGCTAAACTCGGATAATGGGGATCGAAATCAGGCTTATTTACTAATGCTAAAATCTCGCCATTATTTGGATCAGCAATAATGCCTACTGCTCCTATGGCCTTAAATTGCTTTAAAGTTTTATCAATCTCCTCACTTAAAATACTTTGTAATCTGATATCAATAGATAATTGAAGCGGTTCTTTCCGATTCTTTGGTTCGTTTAATTCACAATCAGAATTAGTTAAATACTTATCATAAGCGAGCTCTAAGCCACTAAGCCCTACCGAGTCTCTACCTACATAACCGATAACATGCGACAATAAATTAGAAAAGGTATAAATTCGTTTCTGCTCTTCTTCAAATTCAAAACCAAGTAACCCAAGGCTAGTTATCTTTTCTTGCTGACTAGGTAGTAAATCCCTTTTTACCCATATAAAGCTTTTATTTGACTTAAGTTCTGCAAGTAATTTAGCTTTATTAATATCAGGTAGAATTTCTGCTAGCTTTTTTACGGAAGTTTCAGGATCAAGTACTATTTGTGGATTAGCAAATAATGAGGCGGAAGGTAGGTTCACTGCTAATAAATTACCGTTTCGATCAACTATTTCTTTTCTAAATTGATGATTTTTTTTAAAGGAATTAATATTTTTATCGTAAACATTCGTAGCAACGATTATCAATCTGTAAGATAAAATACAAAAAAGAAAAGAAAAGCCACAAATAACCATTAATAATCGGATTTTTGTATTTTTACTACAAACAGTCCAAATTGTTAGACTTTTAATTGTAGGTTTCCATTTTTCCAAAATTTGTTTCATATGTTATTTATGGTGTTTCAAACACTAATATTTCCGCAATCCTTATGTCATTCCCACGAAAGCGGGAGTCCAGTACTTTAAAACCTTTTCAAAACTTGATTTGAAAAGTAAAAAATCTTTGAAATCAAGATTTTTTGAAAAGCTCGATTTATCTCGCTTTACCCTAGATTCCCGCCTACGCGGGAATGACATCGAACGCTTTTTCCAAGCCATACAACAATCCTACCAAGATACGAAGATCAACTTCAAAAAGAGCAAGGAATCCACAAGACGAGGAACAGAGCGTATACTTAATACGTGAGTACCGCAGTACTTGTAGGATGACGTAGCCAATTTTTGAAGTTCATCGAGTATCCTTCACTCTACTCGAAATAGTCTGTATATACTTATTATTTGTAATTCTTTTGTAACGCCATTTACTACTCTTAGCAATACTAATATTATGATTAAATTTAATATTTTGATCGATATTTGGCCCTAACGGATCTTTTATCATTTGATAAGATTTAACTGTTTCTAATTTTAAATAAGCAGCCGCAAGTTTTTCCAATCTAGCTGGCAAAAGTAGATAAGCTTGCTCTGCTTTTAAAATATGAATATTATTATTCTCACTATTTATCTGTTTTACAACGCTACTTAATTGATAATCAAGAGTTGAGACTCGCTCCTTTATGCTAAACAAACTACATATTGCTATAATTGTTATCAATAATGTTAAATAGTGAAGCTTTCTTATACTCATAATTAATTACTCATATATCGCTTTTGCTGCTCGAAGTTTTGCCGATCTCGCTCTAATATTTAGCCCTACTTCTTTATCTGACGGTGCTAGAGCTTTGTTAGTAATAATCTTAAGCCATTTATTTGGATCAATCGTCATGTCGTCTTTAGCATATTTTGATCTTACTACCGGCTTTTCCGAATTTTCTTTAAAGAAATTCTTAACTATCCTATCTTCTAAAGAGTGAAAAGACACCACAACTAAACGTCCGTCTTTCTTTAATATATTTTTTACATTCACTAAAAACTGCTCTAACTCCCCAAGCTCATCGTTTACATAAATCCTAATGGCTTGAAAGGTTTTAGTTGCAGGATCAATTTTACCTTTTCTAAATCCTATACTACTTCTAACAATCTCAGCTAACTTGCCTGTACTATCAATTCTCACCGTTTTTCTGTATTCTATAATTCTCTTAGCAATTCTTCGTGAAAAGCTCTCATCTCCGTATTTGTAAATTACGTCAGCTAGCTCTTTTTCCTCTGCTGTATTTACAAACTCCTCGGCACTAAGACCTTGCCCGCTCATACGCATATCGAGTGGTCCGTCATGCAAAAACGAAAATCCTCTATCTGCTATATCTAACTGCATTGATGAAACGCCTAAATCCAGCACTATCCCATCAAATTTTTTTTCCTTAAGCTTTGCAAAACTATCCGCAAAATTTGTTTCTACAAAATCAAATCTCTCACCATAATTTTGCTGAATTTCTTCGGCTCTTTTAATCACATTTGGATCACGATCCAAGGCTGTGACATAACAGTTACAGCTTTCTAATATTGCTTTGCTGTATCCTCCTGCTCCAAACGTACAATCTAAATAAGACTCACCGTCTTTTAGGCTTAAGGCCTCTAACATTTCATTTAGCATTACAGGCACGTGAGATTGTATCATTAATGAGCATTCCTTAGAGTTAACCGCTTTTCATGAGCAATTTTTTGAGCGGCATTTAAATATTTCTCAAAATTCTGCGGCTGCCAAATCTCAAAAATCACCCCTTTACCTACAAAACATGCTTGCTCTTCGATTCCTGCATGCTTCATTAAAGATTGCGGTAATATAACTCTTCCCTCCCCATCAAAGGAAAGTTGTACAGCTTCCCCGAATATCATAGTCTCAAACGCATCACGCTCCTCGGAATAAGGATCAAGCGTCTCTATCATCTGCCTTAATTTCTCGATATGCGAAATACCGCACACCTCTATACAATTATTCCTAATCGACGGATAAGCAATTACACCGTTAAATAATTCTTTCCCTAGTACCGCACGGTAATTCGCCGGCACCGACACCCTACTCTTTTTATCAACACCATTTACATACTTAGATAAAAATACATTCATTGGTATAATTTGGGTTAATTTGGGATTTAATGGAAAATTATAGGATATTATAGGAATATCAAGGAGTCAAGGGTTTTTAACAAGGATGAGTTAAATTATTAAGATGTCATCCCGTGGCTTGACCACGGTATCCAAAAAAATAATTTAAAATACTAATATTATTAGTATTTTAGAATGGATTCCGTGATCAAGTCACGGGATGACAGAGGGGGAATTGATCCACACAACAACGCCATACAGGAATGACATCGAACCACACAACAAAGCTTAATCCAATGATTTTATGGATTTTTTTTAAGTGATTTTCACCTTAAAAATTCATATTATTTAATATATTAATTTAAGGTAAATGATTATAGTAATTTTATGGCTAAAGTTAGGGAAATAGAAACGAACATGGCTACTCTAATAACAGCACAAACATCTTCTTATGATACAGGTATGGTGTCTGGATGTTACCTTACTAGAACAAGACGACACCCTAACGCCTATTTCTTCTTCCAATTTTATCCCTAGCATTAGTGTTTATCGGCCATTCAAGAAGTACCACTGATATCTTCATCTTCTGCACAAGACTCTGGCTACATCACACTAGATAAACTATTCGAACAGTTTCACATCACTTACGGAGCATATTCTTTTTACCAATCCAAGTTTTTTCAAACCGCTCAACTAAAACATCTTATAAAAAAGGTTTTAGATCAAGGTGATGATATCAATATTCAAGATTCGTTTAATCATACAGTTCTACATAAGGCTATTTACCGCAAACTTTATGATATAACTGAATTTTTACTAGAAAAAGGAGCTTCAACAGAGTTAAAAGATTTAGATGGATATACACCTCTGCAATTAGTTATTCATGAAGGCTACACAGAAATGGTTAAATTACTAATAAATATATGGAGCAGATCATCGAGATAAAAAACTAATAGAATTAGTACCCGATGATAAACCTGAATTAAAAGCTTTTTTAAGCCTTGCAATAGCGTCTCAAAATAATAATTCTAGCACAATAGATAATTCTCTTGTTACCACTAAAGATATAGAAAAATTAAATGATACTACAAATTTCTATACCGGCTCAAGAATATCTAAAATTGTTGTGGTTGCTGATGAAAATCCTGAAGAGCTGGGACTTGAATTAGCTGGTGAAGTACATGAATAGGTTTCTTAAACATACTCAATAATGACCTATAGAACTATTTTAATATAGGTTAATTTAAAAAATATTGACTTATTAATTTTTATTATGTTTTATTTGAAATAATTATTGATTAATGTTAATAATGATTTTATTTTTTACATAAATAAAGGTTAATTATGCCGCAACTTAAAATAGGTATTTTTAAAATACATAAATATTGTAAAAATATAAAAACTACAACTCAATCAAACGCTAACTATCCCCTAAAGAAAAAAACTACTGAAAAAAAATTAAACTCCACGGTAAAATATATAAATATGATCCCAACCAAGATATTTGGACACCGGATACTGAACTTCTTGGAACAGATTATGACACATAATTATAAATCTAGCATTCTTGACTACATATATATTGTGAACAAATGCTAAGTTTGAGCTTTAAAATCTAATTTATGTTTAATTTACCTATTGATAATATTATCGTATTCATATACCTCATATCTATTCTACTTATTGGTATATATTACCGAGCTAAACATAGTAGTTTTAAGAACTATGCAAATGTTGAAAGTAAAGCGCAAAATAGTAAGCTGTTATTAATAGCTACGATATTTGTAAGTTCTGTCGGAGGAGCTACCACTTTCGGCATTATGGAAAAGGCTTTTTTGGGGCATGAATATTATGCTTACGCTCTTATACTTACAATACCTATAGATATATTAATTGCAATCTATATAGTGCCTTTAATTGCCAAACATTACGGAGCTGAAAGCATCGGCGATATCCTGCGTACATATTACGGTAATATAGGTCGTTTTATCGGAGGGGTTAGTTCGGTTATCGTTTCAGTGGGGTTTTTGGCTGCTCAAATAAGCGTAAGCGGCTATATTTTTCAATATATCTTAGAAATAAATGATGTACATGGGGTAATTTTAAGTTATAGTATAGTACTTATATATACTACAATAGGCGGTTTACAATCTATTGTTTTTACTAATTTACTACAATTTTTGGCGATGATAATCGCTATACCAACCATAACTTTTATCAGTTTAAATAAAATTGGTTTTGTAGATTTTATTAATAACCTACCTACGGAAAATGCAAATTTTGATCAGAACAACCTACTTTCTTATACAATTGCAGCAGCTTTAAGCTTTAGCGTCATGAATCTATATCCTACATTTATTCAAAGAGCTTTAATTAATAAAAATCCTACGCAAACAACTAAAGCAATATATGCAAAATCCGCTATATATTTTTTCTTCTTGATTTGCATTACTTTAAATGGTTTAATTACTTATAAGCTTTATCCAAACCAACCGTCAAATTTAGTATTACCTTATTTAATCAACCAAATCATCCCGACTTTAATTCAAGGGATAGTAATAAGCGGACTCTTAGCTGCCGTTATGTCTACTGCTGATTCTGATTTAAACGTTACTTCTATAGCTATTGTTAAAGATATAATCAATCCTATTTTTAAGGTTAAAAATCAGCAAAAATTATTATTAATTGCTCGAATTATTAACGTTATAATAGGAAGTTTTGCAATAATTGTAGCTTTAAAATTTAGTAATGTAATTGACTTAGTAGTATTCTTCACTGGCTTCTGGGGACCGGTAATATTAGTACCGTTAATAACAACGCTTTTTGGTATCAGAACATCTAAAACTATAATGGTCCTATCATCACTTGGCGGAGCAGCTATCTTCTTAATATGGGAATATTATTCTTTATCGTTGCAATATTTCAACCTTAGAGGAGTGTTTATAGGGACGATGGTGAGTCTTGTGATATTTATTCTAGGATGGTGGTATTCTAATGTCATTACGAGGAAAGTCATATAAAATATATTATCTATTTACTTGAAGTTTTAAATAATTTAATATATTAACTCAAGGTTAATAATTGAATTATGAAGATTTTATGTCTAAGCAAAATAGTATTGAAGGAAAATATAGCATAATAATTCCTATTGAAGACAAGAATGGGAGAATAAAATTTAAGCTTAATTCACGTGATGACGTTAATGGCAGCACTTTAGCTGATATAGCTACGTATTCAGAAAATATGCGTAATATGTATTACTTCTACTAAGCAAAAAAATGATGCTGTTAACTCTTTAATGACAGGAGCTTTAAATTATTCTATTCATAGTACAATGACTCCATATTATCCTGACTTAACTAAATTTAATATTAATGATTTATCTCAGAATGATGAACCTAAATTAATAGGCGAAGCATGCCAAGAACTTAAAGATCCTATTGAGGATATAAAAAGCTAGCCTTATTGCATGAATCCAGAAACCTGCTCGATGCCATTCCTGCGGAGGCGGGAATTCAGTGACAAGTAGAAAAATCGAGCTTTTAATTTTTTAAATTTAGTATGTCTAGACTTTTTAGTGACTGGATTCCCGCCTCCGCAGGAATGACATCGCGACTCATATAACTAGGTTTTTCATGAGTTATAATATTAGTTTTTTCTGTGCAAAACATTAAAAATCATCTCAGCAAGTGACTTGTTAATACCATTTACTTTAGCAAGCTCATCTATGGTTGCGTCGCATACTGCTTTATACGAACCGAAATAATGCAGTAATGCTTTTTTTCGAGTTTCACCTACGCCCTCTATATCGTCAAGGCTTGATATTTTTATAGCACGTGATCTACCTAGTCTATGATTCTTGATGGCAAAATTATGTGCCTCATCTCGCAAGATTTGTAAATATTTCATAACCGGCAAATTCTTATCTAGAGTAAATACTTCCTTACCTATCACATGGAACTGTTCAAAACCGGCATTTCTATCTACTCCTTTTGCCATACAAACAAAAGGAATATTCATTTCAAATTTATCCATCACCTCTTTAACGACGCCTAAATGCCCTTTGCCGCCGTCTATAATCATTAAGCTTGGCAATTTATGCGGCTCTTGCCTTAACCTTGTAAGCCGCCTTGTTAGGACTTGCCGGAGCATCTCATAATCGTCACCTTTTATGTCACCCCCACAGTTCTTTATGCCATTCCCGCGAAAACGGGAATCCATTAACCTTTTTGGATCCCCGCTTTCGCGGGGATGACATACGAGAGAGGGAGCATTGACATTAAAAACCCGATATTCTTTTTTATTAAAACCGACTTTACCAGCAACTACCATCACTCCAACCGCAAACTTACCTTGAATATGGCTATTATCATAAATCTCAATTCTTTCAGGAATTTCAGAAAGACCAAATAGCTCTTTAATTTCAAACATAATCTCTTGACTTTTTGCAAATTTCTTCAAATACTGCTCTAGAGAAAATAAAGCATTTGTCTCGGCATTTTGAACTAATTTAGCCTTACCGCCTTTATTAGGTACTGTAATATTAAGCTGAAGTATATTGTTGATTTTCTTAATCGCCTCTATCACATTCTCTTTATCATTAATTTCATGATTAATTATAATTGCCGCAGGCACGTGTTGTTTTTGGTAAAATTGTAATAAAAAATATTCTAATACTTCTTCTTTGGTACTATTTTCGGTAGAAGTAGGAAAATAAGGAATATTACCGCATGCTTGCCCTGCCCTATATAAAAACACTTCCACGCAATAATGCCCGTTCTTTTCTACAATAGCGATTATATCTGCGTCTTTAACGACATCTGAAACCCCTGCCTTAAGCTGCACATAACTAAGTGCTTTAATGCGATCTCTAATTTCTGCCGCCTCTTCAAAACGCATCTGACTACTTAGCTCTTCCATCTTTCTAGATAGGTTCTCTTGGAGTTCTTTAGTGCGACCTTGTAAGAAATCTTTAACCTGAGTTACTAAGTCTCTATAGACTTCCTTGTTTATTTTACCGACGCAAGGAGCATAACAACGTTTTATTTCATATTGTAAGCAAGGGCGAGTACGTGAATTAAAGTAATTATCCGTGCAGGAACGTAATTTAAAAATTTTTTGTAGTTCGGTCAAAGTAGTATTAACTTCCGCACTCGAGGCAAAAGGACCAAAAAACTTCCCGTCACTTAGAGTTTTACCTCGATATTTTAGTAATTGTGGGAAATCATGATCTAAACGTAACTTAATGAAAGGAAAAGACTTGTAGTCCTTCAGAAGAATATTAAATTTCGGCTGAAATTTCTTGATTAGCTGTGCTTCTAAAAGTAGTGCTTCAACTTCGGAATTAGTAATGCTATACTCTAAAAAACAAGTATTTGCAATCATCCGAAGCGTCTTATTATCTAAATTGCTTTTAATGTAATTAGTAAGGCGTTTCTTTAAATTTTTAGCTTTACCGACATAGATAACTTGCTTGTTAACGTCAAACATTCGATAAACCCCTGAACGTTCAGGAGCATCTATAAGTTTAGATTTAATTAACTCACTTCCGGTAATTTCTGGGGTCATGTGTATAGTTTCCTATGTCATGCTTAGCTAAAAGCCGGAATCCAGAAAAAATAACCTTAATGTTTTACTGGACTCCCGCCTTTGCGGGCATGACATAGCAGAGTGCACCATGCAACAATAACCTTCAATTCCCCGTTTTATTATACGGATTGTCATTCGCGACTTTAACATTCACTATTTTTCGTGTATTGTCATCAAAGAAAAAGGTTATTTTAAACTCATCTCCTACATTTAAATCTACTTTTGGGTCATAAAGCATAATATGCATGCCACCGGGCCTAAAATCAACATTAATATTACCGGCAATTGAAAATGGATAATCCACTTTTACCATTTTATTAACCCCTTGATCATTAATTGTTTGATGAATTTCTATTCCACTTATCTTATCTGAAGATATATTCACTAAATTATAACTCTTACTTCTACTATTTATTAATGTAAAATACATAGCAGAATTGCTAACTTTACCTTGCACATTTGTTGTAGGTCTCGCCCAAGGCTGTGCAAAGTGAACGGCTGCCTCTGCAGGTAAATCATCGGGCTGATCAGAAGAAGAATTTGTAGAATTAGGATTTTGAGCTGTTTGGTTATCAGCATAGCTTACTGCACAAATTAAAGTTATAAAACTAATTAGTAATGTTTTTAGCATAAAAATACCCTTAATAAATTAAAATGAAATATTAGCATAGATTAAATATAAATCTAGTTTTTTAAAAGATATTTTTTGTACAATTCTTGTGGTAATCTCTCTATAGCATAACGAACTGCGGTTCTTGGCATTTGTAAAGTATAGCGATCCAAAAAATCTATTAATTGTTTTTCATCTTTTTTTCCTGCTTCACGTAGCATCCAACCTACTGCTTTATGCATTAAATCATGTTTATCGTTTAAAAGTAATTTTGCTATTTCAAAAGTCGTATCTAATGTATTATTTTTGATAAAATACCAAGTAGCAACTATAGCTATTCGTCTTTCCCACAGAATTTCCGATTTTGTTAGTGTAAAGAGATAATCCTTTTCTTTATCCCATAAATAAGCTCCGATTATATGATAAGCTGATGCATCCACTAAATTCCAATTATTTACGTGTTTTATATTGTTTAAATAAAAATTATACAAAAACTCTTTATCTTGTGCTGTCTGATATTGCATAATCAAAATAGCTAACGCTAAAAATCTCTCTTCATCAAATTCTGAAGTAATAAGTCGGCTTAAATCCTCCATATCCAAATTATAATAACTTTTAGCTATTGTACGTAAAGTCGGCACGATAACACCAATAAATCGGTCATGCTCTCCATACTCTCCTTCTCTAGTTTTCAAGAATAGCGTTCTACGTTCTACAGGCATAGTAGCATTCTCAAGTAAAATATTTCTAATTTGTTGTAAATTTTCTCTCATGTTCAATAAGCCATTTTTTACGATGTAATCCCCCGCTATAGCCTCCAAGTTCGCCATTGCTATTAATAATACGATGACAAGGAACAATGATTGCTAACTGATTCATACCATTAGCATTTGCAACAGCTCTATAAGAATTAGGTTTGCCCAAAGCTTTAGCCTGATTTAAATAGCTTCGTGTTTCACCGTAAGGTATATTAATTAATTCTTGCCAAACCATTTTTTGAAATGGGCTTCCTAAAAGCGATATAGGCGTATTAAATTTTTGTAAAGTACCGTTAAAGTACAATTGAAGATCCTCTTCAATCATTAAAATCGGTTCAGTACTTCCAGGAATAATAGCAGATTCTGTCTTAATCCTTAGCCTCTCAATTTCACGCTCCAAACCTCTTCTAGCAACAAACTCTAGCAAATAAAGCAATTTTTCATCACTAATTGCCAGCATAGAACCAAGAGGCGTATCTAGCCAAGCGGATTTTAAACTCATTATTTTACCCTAAATATGATTTCTTAATATTATAATATTGATTTTTTATTTAACAATTTTATATTTTTAAAACTAACAATTTATAGGTAATCACTATGATAAAAGCTCATGTTTTTAAATATTCTCAGGTAATTTTAACCAAGAGGGAACTCACTATAATAAAATTTAGCGAATACAGCGGACTAAGTATACCGGATATTGCTACTATGGCAAAAGAAAGAAGAAAAACCTAACGGAATAATAGATCAGTATAAAACCGGTAAAATAACTACCGCAAAATTTCGTAAGAAAATGAATGAGCTTATACAAGAAAAAAACGGTAATCCTATACGAGATGATGAGGTATTTGATAAAGGCTGGAATGCTATGCACAAAATAGAACCTGAAAAGCTAACAGAGCTATATAACTTACAACAGACGCATAAATTTCATATCCACATTATAGACAATACAAACGAATTACAGTATAATTATATTCAACAAAAAATAGAAAAAGCTCTAAATCAACCTACCATTTCTTATACACTTTCATACAAACTTGGTAACTCAGGTGAGAGAGAATTAAAACATTATACAAAACATTTTTTAGCAGCTCGCGATTATGAACCGGTATGGCATATGGAAGCTCAAAATGACTATGACCAAAACGCTTTAGACATATTAGGAAAATATTACGATAATACGACTACAGATATTATATAAATATTGATAGCTTAAAAATTCTACAATAGCGCATTATGCAATAATTCGCTATTTGTGTTATTTAAGCCAAATCATTTAACTTCATGATCTTTAGCAAAATCAATTAGGCTTTCCACAACATCACTTAAATTTTCATTATTAAAGTCAATCCTCATTTCTTTTTTAACAACATCAAAAAAATAATCATCAAGTGAATTTTTTATTTAAAATGAAAGTGTTTTTTGTCCAATGAACAATTATTTTCTGCTTAATGATGTCATAGGTATCAAGAGCAATTTGAATGGCATTTTCAGGCTGATTTTGATCTTTTTGATTCTGTAAGAAGCTAAGTGATTTTCTATAAAAAGTTATTATTGTTTTGTTAGTGCCGAGTTCACTTGGCACATCATTTTTAAATTCAGCTCTTATTTTTTTAACTCTATTTAAAAGATCACTATCCGATAAACGTTTATATTGTTCAAACATTTCATCATCAAAAATGTTAACCGCTTCAGTTTTAGTAATATGACCGACAATAACATGCTCATCAAGCAACTTCATGATTTGAGCGGTATATATTTTTTTATCCGGTTTTTCTTTATAACGTTTTTCCACTATCTCTTTGAGCTTATTAAATTTTATTCGTATTGTAAATTAACTCGTTCTTTTTCTTCATAAAATTCATAAGAATTAGAAGCTATAGACATCAGATTTTTAAATTTATTCAACAAGAAATAAAACTTATTGCGTATAGCGGCGTCATCAGCTAAATACTGTTCGAGCTGTTCAGAATCCAAATCGTTAGGCACATTTATAAAAATATTTTTAATTTCTTGTAGTAACGGAAAAAGTACTTTTAATTTATCATCTACAAAAAATATAGCATCTTCTAAATCTTCTCTATCAAAATTGTTTAAACCATAATTTTCATAAAATTGATGTGCTTGTTTTAATTGATTCGATAACCCTACATAGTCAATTATGTAACCGTATTCTTTAGTTTTCCCTTTTTCTTCAAATAGACGATTCGCACGAGCAATTGCTTGTAAAAGATTATGCTCTTTATAATTCTTGGCATATGTAAATAACGACATTACGCGGTGCATCAAAACCGGTTAGTAATTTTGAAACTACAATTAAAATTTCAGGATCATTGGAACTTTTAAATTTTTTAATAATTCTATTATTGAATTTTTCTCCATATTGTTCCCTCATGTTTTTTATAAATTTATCTACTTCATTTTCGCTTTCAATATCTTTATAACCGTCCTGGTCATCAGTAGAAGATATAACAACTTCAGAACTTACTTGTCCTATATCATCTAAAATTTTTTTAAAACGAATGGCAATTAATCTAGAAGAAGCTATTAACATACCTTTTAAACCCGTGCCTTTAAACGTTTTTAAATAGTGCGTTGAAATATTCAAATGCTTTGGCATAAATAGCTTCCTTTGTTTGAGCAAGCATCTTTGAGCAACTGAATCTTGTTTTCAAAGCTGCTTTTTCTTCTTTATTTAATCCATTAGTAATCATATCAAAATATTTATCAAGCAATGATTCATCTTCAAGAAATATTTTAAATTTATTAATTACCGTAGTTATAATAGATACATAGCTTCTAATTAATTTAATTAGCTCTGCCGATGTAGTGGCAAGTTTAGGTTCAAGTCCACGAGCTTTAAAAGTACTTTCGATTTGTCCGTCAAGTTCAATTCTATCGGTTATAATTATGATACGTGGACTCACAAGATTAGCGGATTTTAGTAGACATTTGGCAATCATTACCATTGTTAAAGATTTGCCCGTACCTTGCGTGTGCCATATTACCCTACCTTTTCTAATGTTATGCTTTTCACGTTCTCCTATCCTTTTTATAGTTGCATGCGTACCGAAAAATTGATGATGACGAGCTATTTTTCTTACATCATTATCAAAAACACAAAAATTTTTAACTAAATCAAGTCATCTTTCAGGATGACATAGAGCATAAAGTACTTTATCTTGCTCGGTAGGTTCTACGCTACCTGCTAATTGTTGTTTATCAAAATAATTTCTACAAGTAGCAAAATCACCGGCCTAAAGAAGATTTTTGACCTCTTCAGTTAACGGCTTGTTAATTAAGTTACGTATAATATTGATATTTTGTTTTTTTCTCCCTCTTCTCGCCAAATACTCCAATATTTGTCCGAGCTGCCTACAGTAACATATTTCGCTTCATTTTTATTTATAGCAATTAATAATCATAATGAAAAAGATGCGGTATTTCATCTGATTTTTGATTACGTATATGCTGAGATATAGCTTGATCTAATGACTCGATAGGCGATTTTTACATTCAATTACTACAAAAGGTATGCCATTAACGAATAATACAATATCACATATACGTATACTACCTTTACGTATTTTGACTCTACCGGCATTTCAAAAACAGCATGATAAACATTATTTTTAGGCGTTATACCTACAATACTATCGGGAAAGGCTGCATCGAAATCAAGTATTGCAGTAATTCCTATGTTAGCTGCAATTGCTAATACAATAGTTCCTTTAGGAAATAACCTACTTACTTTTAAGCCTTTTTCGTTTACAGTTTGGATAAAAGGAATTTCACCACCGTAATATCTAGGGTCATTTCTTGGACAAATAGAAAACTTACCACGTTGAATATAAGCTATCTCTCCAAGGGTACTCTTGAATCATCCTTTAACAACCCCAAGCTCTTTTAGATGAATATCCAGCTGTGAACGTATATTTACTAAATCTTTTTCGAATTATTGGATTTCTTTTTGCAGTTCTGCTATGTTAACTTCTTCCTCATTCTCATATGTATCAATATAACGGGGAATATTTAAATTATATTTATTGTCACGAATTTCTTCGATATTTGCTCGATGAGAATATTTTTCAATGATTTTTCTATTTTTATAAGTATCAACAATTTTATTAATATGCTCGTCTTCTAAAAAATTCTGCCCTTTACCTGCGTTAAAAAATCCACTAGCATCGATAAATAATATATCTTTTCGTTGTTCGTTTTCTCCTTTCTCTTCTCTTGAGCGATCAAATACTAAAATAGCAACAGGAATACTAGTTGAAGTAAAAAGATTAGCAGGCAGACCAATTACTGCATCTAATAGATTATCTTCGATCAAACTCTGACGAATTAAACCTGCGCTTCCCCCACGAAATAATACGCCGTGCGGTACTACTATAACAGCACGTCCACTCCGCGGCTTAGTGGTTTTAATCATATGCAAAATAAAGGCATAATCTCCCTTACTTTTAGGAGGGATACCACGCTCAAAACGATTATACTCATCATTAGCTGCGTTTTCATGCCCCCATTTTTCTAAACTAAAGGCGGGTTAGCAACAACTATATCAAACTCCATAAGCTTATCGTTTTCAAGTAACGCCGGATGATTTAGTGTATCACCCCAATAAATATGTGCTCCGCCTTCCGCATGCAAAAACATATTCATCTGTGCTAATGCCCATGTTGTATTAGTCATTTCTTGACCGTAAAGTACATAATTATCATCCTCTACTTCTTTAGCCGCTCTAATTAATAGTGAACCCGGAGCCACAAGCCGGATCACAAATTGTATTGCTGGACTCCGGAGCAGCAAGCTTGGCAAGTAAAGTTGATACGGCAGCAGGAGTATAAAATTCTCCGGCTTTTGTGCCTGCATCTGAAGCAAAGCGTGATATTAGATAAATATAACATTCGCTTATAATATCTGCACTGACTCTATCGGGACTTAAATCTAATTCCGGTTTGTTAAAATCTTCTAACAGCATTTTTAAACGACGATTTCGTTCTTTGATCTTACCTAAATTATATTCTGAGTTAAAATCGACACGAAATACTTCACCTAATTTAGCAGAGTGCTCCTTTTCTATTTGTTCTAAAGCTTCATTTATAAGTTCACCGATATTAGATGCTTCTCATTGTCCGAAAACATCATAAAAATTTGCACCTTGCGGTATTACAAATTGTTCTCGTTTTAATTGTTGTTCGGCTCTTAAAGGTTCGTCTTTATATTTTTCTTCATATTTTTTTGCATGCACTTTCCAAACATCTGAAATATATTTAAAGAATAGCATTACTAATATGTAATCTTTATAATTTGCTGCATCCATCACACCGCGAAAAGTATCACAAGCAGCCCAAGCAGCACTATTTATTTGACTTTGTTTTACTTGATCAAGCATATCTTTATTTGATTTATTTTATCTAGTGATAGATTATATAGGTTAAAAATTGCAAAACAACCAATCTAGTTTTCATAAAAATAGATGGTAACAATTATTTTTCAACTATATGTTTGTTTATAGCTCAAAATTAATAATAAAATATTTAGTTATAAATAAAAACTTACTTAATTTGAAAAATTAGTTTATTTGCAGCATATGGAATTTTTAGAAAATTTAGAAAGGTTGGAAAACCTGAAGATATTTGGTGGAGACAAAGGGGTTCAAACCTGCGACCTTCTGTGTGACAAGAGGGTCTATTTTTATATAATTCGAGAACTATCATAATTTCTTCTTATTTATCCCCTGAAATCCTAATAGTTATAACGTTTTAATCAATCTTATTCAAATAGTCCTTGAATACTATTTTAGATTGCCTTATCTAGCAATTATTATTAAATTCCAAGTCAAATTTTAATTAAATGGAACATATTGGGAACATTATAATTTCGTCAATTGCTATGAATTTTTTTGTAATGATATTAATTTATTAACTAATCTGTTTTTAGTTAGCAATGCCATAATATTCTTTAAAATTAGGACTTGCATATCCTTTTTAATCGAGTTATATCAGTCAACTTATGGTTAAATATAAAATTTAAATTAAAAAATAATTATGACTAAGGACTCATTTAATTTTACACATAGCGAGCTTATTAAAATTACAATGCCCAAAGAAGGTCAAGTAAAATATAAAGACGATAAATTACAGGGCTTAGTATTAATGGCATCTTATGGCGGTAGTAAAACTTTTTATTATGGTAAAAAAATAAACGCTAGGTACAAATTAAAGTAATGACTTAACTAAGGCTAAAAAACTTAGAACTGCAAACGTAGCAGTGGAAAGGTTTAAAAGAATATTTAATAAACTTATTACATGGGGTTTTCTTGAAAAGAACCCTATATATGATGATAATATAACACTTAATGATGAAGAAGAACGAGTTAGATACTGATTAGCAAAAGAAATACAAGCTTCTTTTAAGCATTAAAAAATGCTAACACCGTTAATGAGAGATTATGTTTGTATTTCTCTTTATACTGCTGCTAGGAAAGGAAATGTATTGGCAATGGCATGTGGAAAGATATTAATTAGGAAAAAAAGACTTGAGAAATTCCAAATACTAAAAATGGGAAACCGCATGTAATACCACTATTACCACCAGCTATAGATATATTAGAAAGAAGAAAAAAAGAAAGCCGACACAAAAGAAATAATTAACGAGTGGGTATTTCCAAGTCCTAGAAAAAGTAAAACAGGTCATTTACAAGAACCTAAAAAAGCTTGGAACAAAATTATTAATAAAGCAAAAATAGAAAACTTGAGAATACACGATCTTCGTAGAACCTTAGCCAGCTGGATGGCAAGTGAAAATATTGATACAAATATAATAGGTAAAACTCTTGGTCATAAAAGTATTAAGTCTACTCTAATTTATGCAAGGCTTAATGTTAAGGCAGTAAGAACCCACATGGCATAAGCACTAGAGAGAAAAATACCGATTATTCAATAATGAATATTGTGGCATTTATAACGATTTTTAATAACTTTGAGTTTATTTATATTAATTATCGCTATTTTGTTCGATAGACCAAATATATTTAACATAATTTTCAATTTAAAGCAAAAATAATACTAGATTTATTAAATTATCCGAGCTAAATATAGGTCCGGTAATATTGCATAAGGTAATATAAAACGTAGAAATTAGCCAAAGTCGACAAACCAATCTAATGCCTACGCACCATTTGAACAATCAAAATTATGACAAAAAATAATACCCCACAATCAAAACACAAAAAAGCTAATCTTAATAATTCAAGAAATACTTCTAAAGTGACCCAAAAATCACATAATAGCTGGGAACACCAAACAAAGCTTTTACCGGTAGTTGCTAGCTTAAAATCCTTAATGGAAGGTGGTAGCGGCAGAAACCATATACAAGAAGATAATTCAGAAAGTGATTGTGATATTCATAAATGTATGATTTTACAAAATGCACTAAGAACCACACAACATGAAGTCATGACTTTAAAAACCGCACAACATGAATTTACTTCACGTTACATAGGAGAACTGCTTTGTTTTTATGAAATGCTACACAATGATATTACTGAATTCTTAAAATTAGAACGTGATCAAGAAAAAAGCCTTAATTTAACAAACATTAAAAATACTATAGAAGCACTAATAAAACATAGTAACAAATTAATTACTTTCACTAATACTTTGTCAAATACTAATCCTTTATTACACAAAAAGATTACTTCTAAAGAACTATTCTATAATAGATTTAATGAAACAGGAAGCAAAGGAAAAGAATTTAAGACTCAGCTATATACCTAAGGATATACCTTATACTATAGTTGGGGATTATTATAAGATTAGCAATATATTAAAATATTTAATCACTAATGCAATCGAATATAATGCTAAGGGTGCTATTACAGTAACTGTTAATTCATTTGATAAAGCTCACCAAGAAGTAAAATACGATAAGCCTAAAGAAGTTGTTTTAGAATTCATAATAAAGTCGAGCACACCGATTCTATCTAAAGAGGAAGAGCAACTTATATATTGCTATAATGCTATAACAAAAATTCCGTTTCAATTTAAACATAGCTATAGTAAAACAGTTAGTAAACGAAATGGGCGGTGAGCTTGATGTTATAAGTACTGCAAAAGAAAGCACCGTTTTTGTTTGTTTTTTACCTATAACTTTACCGTTTATTGATAATATAACTAACGAAATAGAATAAATTAAAATTCTTAGCAGAAGATAGAAACTGATTATTTGGTTTCTAATCCTCTGTTTATGTGAAATTTGTCTGAAGAATTAATATAAGCTAATAATTTTTATATTTTTCTTTAACCAATAGCAAAAGTAAAAGTACTATTTAGATTACCCTTAATTTAGGATGTATTTAAGCTTCTTTATCCAAATAAATCCTTTGAATAATCAATTTTTTCATCACTTAATATAAAGCTTTCTTCTGTTATAGACTTTGAAGGAGCAGGATATTCTTGATAACTAACTTCTTTATTCTCTAATTTTTGTAATCTAGTAGTAATTAATGCATTTATTTTATTATTCACTGGTAAAGATAAATTCCTAGTTATTGAGGTAATGTCTTTAAGATTCATTTTTTCAAGAAGTAATTCTGTTATGTCAGTATCACCATTGCTAACAGCCCAATGTAATACAGTTTGACAATGCTTATCAACTGCATTTAAAAGTTGTGATAATTTATTTAAATCAGTGCTAAGAACGCTTAATAGTTTTGTAACTATATTTTTATTACCACTATGCACTTCTAAATGTAAAACAATATAGCTGTTGCTATCTTCAATTGATTTGATAATTTTTTCAAAATCCATTGCTTCAAGAAGTAATTTTGTTATATTTTGTATTACCTTTGCTAATCGCTAAATGTAATTGCAGTTTGACCACTTTCATCAACAGAGTTTACAAGTTGCAACAATTTTTCTGTGTCACTTAAAAAGCTAAACAATTTTTGAACTATTATTAAATTACTATTTTGTACTGCCAAATGCAAGACAGTATATTTATTACTATCTTTAGTTGGTTTAATAATAGTGTCAGTATTCATATACTCAAGAAGTAACCCAACTATTTCAATGTTTCCTATATCAATAGCCATATGTAAAGGAGTCTGCCCATTTTCATCACATATATCGGTAAATTCTGAAGCAGTCCTCAGCACTGGCTTAACTTTTTCTATACTATTATCTTGTACGGCTAGATGTAATAGATTTTTCTTAATTTCTCTTTTTAAAATAAACTACCTTATTTATCTTTTTGTTACAACTACTTGAAGTTTATTTAGATCTTGTAACAGTGGTTGAATTGCCGGTTGATTACAAAATGTTTCTACTGCAGTTAGCAATCTATCAAACTTCTGTAATTTTGCTAAAGTCGTAATACCTCCCTTTTGTGCAAGATTAATCTTCCCTTTATATTTTATTAATAAATTAATTGTTTCCTCTCTACGAGCAGCAGATGAATCTTGTAATGCACGC
>NZ_JAQCNX010000035.1:0-14264 GCF_036857515.1 Candidatus Rickettsia tasmaniensis
TCAAGTAACTGGGAATATAGGTAATACAAATTCATTAGCCACGATAAGTGTAGGAGCAGGTACAGCCACGTTAGGGGGAGTGGTTATTAAAGCTACTACGACTAAATTAACAAATGCTGCGTCAGTATTAACCCTTACAAATGCAAATGCAGTATTAACAGGTGCGATTGATAACACCACAGGCGGTGATAATGTAGGTGTCTTAAATTTAAATGGTGCATTGAGTCAAGTAACTGGGAATATAGGTAATACAAATTCATTAGCCACGATAAGTGTAGGAGCAGGTACAGCCACGTTAGGGGGAGTGGTTATTAAAGCTACTACGACTAAATTAACAAATGCTGCGTCAGCAGTGACATTTACGAATCCTGTAGTGGTGACCGGAGCGATAGATAATACCGGTAATGCAAATAATGGTATAGTAACGTTTACCGGTAATAGTACAGTAACTGGCAATATAGGTAATACGGCAGCATTAGCAACAGTGAATGTAGGAGCAGGAATAACATTACAAGCTGGAGGAAGCCTAACTGCCAATAATATAGATTTTGGAGTCGGGAGTACTTTAGAGTTTAACGGACCTCTTGATGGTGGTGGTAACAAAATCCCTTATTATTTTAAAGGAGCTATAGCAAACGGCAATAACGCTATATTAAATGTTAATACAAAGTTACTTACGGCATATCATTCAACTATAGGAACAGTTGCAGAAATCAATATTGGAGCCGGTAATCTTTTTACAATTGATGCAAGTGCTGGTGATGTTACTATATTAAATGCTCAAGATATTAATTTTGGAGCTCTAGATTCTGCTTTAGCACTTTCTAATTTAACCGGAGTCGGAGTAAAAAATATATTATTAGCAGCTGATTTAGTAGCTCCCGGTGCTAATGAAGGTAATGTAGTTTTTGATGGTGGGGTTAATGGCTTGAATATCGGGAGTAATGTAGCAGGTACCGCTAGAAATATCGGTGATGGAGGCGGTAATAAATTTAACACTTTACTTATTTATAATGCCGTTACAATAACTGACGATGTAAATTTAGAAGGTATACGGAACGTGCTTATTAACAATAAAGCAGATTTTACTAGTAGTACAGCATTTAATGCTGGTGCCATACAAATAAACGATGCTACTTATACGATTGATACAAATAATGGTAATTTAAATGTACCGGCAGGAAATATTCAATTTGCACATGCAGATGCTCAATTAATATTACAAAATAGTTCAGGAAACGACCGTATAATCACACTAGGTGCGAATATAGACCCTGATAATGACAATGAGGGTATAGTAACATTAAATTCTGTAACTGCAGGAAAAAAATTAACGATAGCCGGAGGCAAGACGTTTGGTGGAGCTCATAAGTTACAAGCTATAATTTTCAAAGGAGCGGGAGATTGCAGCGCGGCAGGTACCACTTTTAATACAACAAATATAGTGCTTGATATTACAGGTCAATTAGAACTTGGAGCTACTACGGCAAATGTAATTTTACTTAATGATGCTGTTCAATTAACTCAAACCGGTAATATTGGCGGTTTCTTAGATTTTAATGCAAAAAACGGTACGGTAACAGTAAATAACAATGTAAAAGTTGCAGGAGCAGTCCAAAATACCGGCGGTACTAATAACGGTACGTTAATAGTTTTAGGTGCAAGTAATCTTAATAGCGTAAACGGGATTGCTATGTTAAAAGTAGGTGCAGGAAATGTAACTATTGCCAAAGGCAGTGACGTTAAAATCGGCGAAATCCAAGGTACAGGCACAAATACTTTAACATTACCTGCAAACTTTAACTTAACAGGCAGCATAAATAAAACCGGTGGTCAGGCTCTGAAGCTAAACTTCACGAATGGCGGTAGTGTTAGGGGTGTTGTAGGGACTGCGGCTAATTCGGTTGGTGATATAACAACGGCAGGTGCTACAAGTTTTGCAAGTAGTGTTAACGCAAAAGGTACGGCGACACTTGGCGGTACTACAAGTTTTGCCGATACATTCACTAATACAGGTACGGTTACTTTAGTCAAAGGTTCTATCACTAATTTTGTTAAAAATGTAACGGCTACCAGCTTTATAGCTAACAGTGCTACTATTAATTTCGGCAATAGCCTGGCCTTTAATAGTAATATAACAGGTAGCGGTACTACACTTACTTTAGGTGCAAATCAAGTAACATATACTGGCACCGGTAGCTTTACCGATACGCTAACCTTAAATACTACTTTTGACGGAGCAGCTAAGTCAGGTGGTAATATCTTAATTAAATCAGGTAGTACTCTTGATTTATCAGGGGTTTCAACTTTAGCACTTGTTGTTACTGCTACTAATTTCGACATTAATAATATAAGCCCAGATACAAAATATACGGTAATATCTGCAGAAACAGCAGGTGGTTTAAAGCCTAATCCTGAAGAGAATGTTAAAATAACTATTAATAATGATAACCGTTTTGTTGACTTTACTTTTGATGCATCGACTTTAACGTTATTTGCAGAGGATATAGCTGCAGATGTTATAGATGAAGATTTTGAACCGGGTGGACCGCTTGCAAATATCCCAAATGCTGCAAATATAAAGAAATCGCTTGAGTTAATGGAGGATGCTCCCAATGGTTCAGATGCACGTCAAGCTTTCAATAACTTTGGTCTAATGACACCGCTACGGGAAGCAGATGCTACAACTCACCTCATGCAAGATGTTGTAAAACCTAGCGATACTATAGCTGCCATTAATAATCAAGTTGTAGCGAGTAATATATCAAGTAATATAACTGCTCTAAATGCTAGAATGGATAAAGTACAAGCAGCGAATAAGGGTCCTGTTTCTTCCGGTGATGAAGATATAGATGCTAAGTTTGGTGCGTGGATAAGCCCGTTTGTCGGTAATGCAACGCAGAAGATGTGTAACAATATAAGTGGTTATAAGTCTGATACAACTGGTGGCACTATAGGTTTTGACGGCTTCGTTAGCGATGATCTAGCACTCGGACTTGCATATACAAGAGCCGATACTGACATTAAGCTAAAAAATAATAAAACGGGCGATAAGAATAAGGTAGAGAGCAACATCTATTCTTTATATGGTTTATATAATGTACCTTATGAAAATCTCTTCGTTGAAGCTATAGCATCTTACTCAGATAATAAGATAAGAAGCAAATCAAGACGTGTTATTGCAACGGCACTAGAGACTGTCGGTTATCAAACTGCAAACGGTAAGTATAAATCCGAAAGCTATACAGGTCAGTTAATGGCTGGTTATACCTATATGATGCCTGAGAACATTAACTTAATACCGCTAGCTGGGCTTAGATATTCGACTATCAAAGATAAGGGCTATAAGGAAACCGGTACTACTTACCAAAATCTTACCGTTAAAGGCAAGAACTATAATACTTTCGATGGTTTACTCGGTGCTAAAGTATCAAGTAATATCAATGTCAATGAAATAGTGCTAACACCTGAGCTTTACGCAATGGTCGATTATGCATTCAAGAATAAAGTTCCGGCGATTGATGCAAGATTACAAGGTATGACTGCTCCTCTCCCAACCAACAGCTTTAAGCAAAGCAAAACAAGTTTTGATGTCGGTGTCGGTGTTACTGCTAAGCATAAAATGATGGAATACGGGATTAACTACGATACCAATATCGGAAGTAAGTATTTCGCTCAGCAAGGTAGTGTAAAAGTTCGTGTTAATTTTTAATTAACCGTTCTATAATCATAAAAAAAGCCTATATAGTTTGACTATATAGGCTTTTTTGCTTTATAATGTAGTCTTGAGAAGCGTCATTGTGAGGCGTGAAGTGACGTGGCAATCTCGTCAAATATCCTGAGATTGCTTCGTCACTTACTTCGTAATTTCCTCGCAATGACGATAAAAACTTAAATAAAAAATTATGTTAGATAATATTAGAAAAACTGCCGATAGTTTTATAATGCGGGTTTTATTCGCAATGATAGCTTTTGCTTTTGTCGGCTTTGGTATTAAAGATGTATTAAACGGAAGAAGAAACGGCGATATTGTTACTTTTTCTCATGTGAAAAATATCTCCCAGGAAGATTTTTTGAGAGCAAAATCTTTAGAAATTAATGCTATAAGTAAGCAAACGGGAACAAGTTTAACGGATGAAGAAATAGCACAGTTAAATATTGATAACCGAATCCTAAAAAGGCTTGTTTACGATAATGTCTTAGATTATTTAGTGAGTTATTATGACTTAGATCTAAGTGATGATACAGTTAAAATTTTAGTTAAAGAATCACCGGTTTTTAAAAATGAGCAAGGTGTTTTCAATATAAAAATTTTTAAAACTTATTTTAGAAATTCTTATATGGATGAAGAAAAATATTTATTAAACTTCAAAGAAAAAGCTCTAAAAAATATTTTTGTCGGTACTTTTGTAGAAAGTTTCTATGTTCCTAAAGCTATGACTGACAATATAGTAGATTATATGGCTGAAAAAAGAGAAGTAGAATTAATACAAATAGATTTACAAAATAAACCGAAAGATTTACAAATCCCTACTCCTACCGGTCAGCAATTAAAGGATTTTTACCAAGATAATAAAACCGCGTTTGAGGTACCTGAGAAACGCAGCTTTTCTTATATTAAAGCTAATATTAAGGATTTAAAAGTCTCAGTTACTCAAGATGAGTTGTTAGAATTTTATAATGAAAATAAAGATGAATTCGGTGATCAAAGTTTTGAAGCGGTGCAAAAACAATTACATGATTTATTAAAGGCTCAAAAAATCGACATACTTAATATGGAGTTTGCTAAAAAGCTGGAAGATGAGACGGCAGCCGGTTCTAGCTTAGTTGAAATTGCCGAAAAATATAAGCTACCGATACGAAACGTTAACTATATCAGTTATGCAGAGCTTATTGAAGACAAAATAATTGCTGAAAATGCCGATAGTATTTTTGAGCTTTCGGAAGGTGAATTATCTTATCCTATAGAAACAGAGGATAAAAGCTATCTTATATTGGTAGAATTAAAATCTATTCAGCCGGCAAAAATACCTGAATTTGATGCTATTAAAGAGCAGGTAAATAAAGCTTGGATAAAGCGGAATATTGCAGATGTAAACTTAAAAATTATCAAGGATTTAGCAAAGGAATATAATTCAGATCAAGAGAACATAAAAGAGCTTAAAGCTACCGAAATAAAAATAAGCAAAAAAAGCTATATTAGATCTGAAATGGAAAATGATCTAACACTAACTCCTGAAATATTATTATCAATTTTTAATACTAAAATAGGAAGTAATACGCCTGTATTTCAAGTAGGTGATGAAGTATATTTTGCACATATTAAATCTAGAAGTATCGATGAATTAACAGCTAAAAATATTCATGTCAATTCAGAAAAAAATATAATATTTAATATTAAAAATTCTGTAATTGACGAGCTAATTAACTACACAATTATTCAGAATGATATGCAGGTAAAAGCTAATTTTAGTAAGTAGCGGACTCCATCAGGTCATACCGTATCGTCATTGCGAGGAAATTACGAAGTAATTGACGAAGCAATATCAGGATATTTAATGAGATTGCCACGCAGCCTATGGCTGCTCGCAATGACGATAAAATAAGCTGCACATTATAAACAAAAAAATAAAACTATGAGCTTTAAAGATTTACCGGAGTTTTTAAAATTTTTAGAAAAAAACGGTGAGTTAAAGCGTATTGCTTTTGAGGTTAAAACTGACTTAGAAATTACCGAAATTAGTAGAAGAGTATTAGCACAAGGCAGACCTGCATTACTTTTTGAAAATGTTATAAAAGCCGACGGCATTAAGTCCGACATACCTGTTCTAACTAATCTTTATGCTAGTATAAATCGTATTTGTATGGGGCTTAAACTTAAGTCACCCAAAGAATTAAGAGAACTTGGCGTTTTACTAGCATTCCTTAAACAGCCGCAACCTCCCGCATCTTTTAAAGAAACATTGTCAATGTTACCACTTGCTAAGCGTATATTTGCTATGTCTCCTAAAACCGTATCAAAAGCAGCTTGTCATGAAATCGTCATTGACAAACCGAATATCAATATATTGCCGATCCAAAGATGTTGGCCTGATGATATTTCGCCTTTAATTACTTGGGGTATAGTAGTTACTAAAGGTCCAACAAAAGATCAAATCGATAATTACAACCTTGGCATATATAGAATGCAGGTTATTTCAGAAAATAAGCTATTGATGCGTTGGTTAAAGTTACGGGGCGGAGCAGAGCATCATAAACGTTGGAAAGAAGCAAAAAAAGAACCTTTTCCTGCTGCTATCGTTATCGGGACAAATCCAGCGGTAACTTTGGCAGCAGTTACGCCGATACCTGAGAATATCTCGGAGTATAATTTTGCTGGTTTACTCGGTAATGAAAAAGTAGAGTTGGTACAATGCAAAACTATTGACCTCAAAGTACCTGCACATAGTGAAATAGTGCTGGAAGGCTATGTAAGTTTAGAGGAGTATTTGCCTGAAGGTCCTTTTGGGGATCACACCGGATATTATAATGATGTTGAGGAATTTCCTGTATTTACGGTTACCGCAATAACGATGAAGAAAAATCCAGTATATTTAAGCACCTATACAGGAAAACCGCCTGATGAGCCATCAATCTTAGGTGAAGCATTAAATGAAATTTTTATTCCTATATTGCAGCAACAATTTCCGGAAATAGTCGATTTTTGGCTTCCACCTGAAGGTTGTTCATATAGAGTTGCGGTAGTATCGATTAAAAAATCCTATCCCGGTCATGCTAAAAAAATAATGCTTGGGATTTGGTCTTACTTACGGCACTTTATGTATAGTAAGTTTATTATAGTTGTAGATGACGATATTGATGTTCGTAATTGGCAAGAAGTAATTTGGGCAATAGCAACAAGAAGCGATCCAAGGCGTGATACGAGCTTTATAGATAATTCCCCGATAGATTATTTGGATTTTGCATCTCCTGAGTCAGGCCTTGGTAGTAAAATGGGAATAGATGCAACCGATAAAATATACCCTGAGACAAATAGAAAATGGGGTAAAAAAATAGAAATGAGTCAGGAAGTTATCGACAAGGTTAATAGTATGTGGAATAGTTTAAAGATATAAGGTATACTCGTTTAATTTGAAAAATTGGCGTCGTTGTTTCATATTTTTTGAAATATCTTGGAACTAAACATGTATAACATCCCGCACGAGACGATAATTAATAATTTCAAAGAAATTACCGATAAATATCAAGAGCTTATTTCGCATTTCATGCAAGGTCGGGGGAGTATGATCCCTAGGAGCCTAATTGATAGTGATAAAAACAGAATTATAGCCTCTTTAATGGTAGCACAATTTGGGGCAAATCCTGAAAAATTTTGTCAGCTTAATATTGAATATATTGATAAGTTAAGAGAGCTTACAGCGAATAGCTTTGCAAAATTTGTTGGTAGTCCGGCAAAAGCTGTATTTTCTCCGGATAATCGAGATAAAAGATTTAAAGATTCTTCATGGGAGGATAATGTTTATTTTGACTTTGTTAAACAATATTATTTACTATCTAGCGAGTGGCCTAAGAAGAATATAGAACAGTATGAGCTGTCAAATAATCTCAAGCAACATTTAGAGTTTGCAACTAAACATTTTATCGATGCGTTTTCACCTTCACATTTTGCTTTTTGTAATCCAAAAGTTTTGCGTGAGACATTAGAAAGTGGTAGGCAAAATTTAGTACAAGGGCTAGAAAATTTCTTAAGAGATATAAAAAGTTCAGGTGGTGATATATTAAATATTAAAACTACCGATAAATCTGCTTTTAAACTCGGTAAAAATATTGCGGCGACAAAAGGAAAAGTTATATTCCAAAATGATTTAATGCAATTAATATGTTATGAGCCGAAAGAGAAAGTTCATAAGATTCCGCCATTTATTATTCCGCCATGTATAAATAAATATTATATACTCGATTTATCTCCGCCTAATTCTTTAGGATCTTTCTTAGTAGAAAATAATTTTCAAGTTTTTCTTATTTCATGGGTTAATCCTGTGATATCTCTCTATCGGAAAAGGCTTCGCGGATTATTTAAAAGACGGTATTTTAGCACCTTTTGAGTATGTTAGAAATCTTGGTTTTGAGAAAATTGATTTTGTCGGATATTGCATGGGAGGTACATTCCGTGCTATAATTATTGCCTACTTCAAAGCAAAAAAATAGATTCCGTTCATAGTGCTACTTTCTTTACTACTTTGCTTGATTATACTCATCCCGGTGAGCTTGGAATATTTTTTAATGAAGCTACGATTAACTACATTAAGGAAGATATAAAACTAAAAGGCTATTTTGATGGGTAATATTTATTAAATAGCTTTAGTTTACTAAGGGCTAATGATTTAATTTGGACGTTTTTTGTCAATAATTACTTACTCGGTAAAAAACCGATGCCTTTTGATTTGCTATATTGGAATGCGGATTCTACTAACTTGCCGGCAAAAATGTATGAGGAATATTTACAAAATACATATTGCAATAACTTGCTAAAAGAGTCTAATAATTTAGAGGTACTCGGAACAAAAATAGATCTTGGAAAAGTTGATTGTAACTCTTTTTTCGTAGCCGCAAAAGAAGATCATATAGCTTCATGGCGTTCAATATATGATGGAGTAAAATTATTAAACGGACATAAGATTTTTTGTCTCACGGATTCAGGGCATGTAGCAGGTGTAGTTAACCCTCCCGCTAGTGCTAAATATAATTATCGGCTTTAATGACGACTTAAGTTTAAGTAGTCATGAGTGGCTTATGAAAGCTACGGAATATAAAGGCTCATGGTGGAATTATTGGCTTATAAAAAATAATGATAATAAGCTAGTAGATTCTTTAGATTATCAGAATCTAGAGGCTATTGAAGAAGCTCCAGGAAGTTACGTAAGGAAGTAGGTGTTGTTTGTGGGGATACTAAATCGTCATTGCGAGCAGCCATAGGCTGCGTGGCAATCTCATGAGATTGTGCTTCGTCAATTACTTTGTAATTTTCCTCACAATGACGGAAAAGCCGATCTATGCAACGCCTAAAATATAAATAAGTCATGAAGAGAAAAAATAATAAATTTATAGAAATATCTATTGCCTTTATCTTGGGAATTGCTTTAGGTATTTATGGACAGAATCCGGATTATTTTACTAATCTAATAAGTCAAAAATCATTAGCTTTATCTGCTCTGCAAATAAAGCATTACAATATTTCAGAGCTTTCAAGAAGTAAAGTTAGTACATGTTTTACTCCGCCTGCCGGTTGTACTAAGTTTATAGCCAATCAGATAGATGAAGCTGAAGAATCTATTTATATGCAGGCATACGGTATGAGCGATGCGTTAATTACTACTGCACTTATTAATGCACAAGCGCGAGGAGTAAAGGTTAGAATATTGCTTGATCGTAGTAATTTAAAGCAAAAATTTTCTAAATTACATGAATTACAACAAGCAAAAATTGATGTAGGTATAGATAAAGTACCGGGAATCGCTCATAATAAAGTTATAATTATTGATAAAAAGAAAGTAATAACCGGTTCGTTTAATTTCACGGCTGCTGCCGATAAACGTAATGCTGAAAATGTAATTATTATAGAAGATCAGGAGCTAGCAGAATCTTATTTACAAAATTGGTTAAACAGAAAGGCGAGCAACTGAGAGAAGATTTTCACTATGTCATTCCTGCGAAAGCAGGAATCCAGTAGCTAAAAGATATAAATAGATTTTAAACATTTTTGATGACATTCACTAGCTTGTTTGAAATTTTTAGAAGTCGCTGCTTCTTTAGTAGTATTCAAAATAGTATTAACATTATTTTGTATAATTTCGGAATTTTTCTTAAGCAAAGATTGCATGCTTTCTGTAGCAATTTGGTTAGTTATTAAAAGAATATTCATAGCTCTTTGCATTGTATTTGTGATAGATGCTAGATCTACACTAGGGATATTTTTCATAGAACTCATATAAAATTCTGGGTTCATATAGGATTTCATTAAATCTAAAAATTGTGTATTATTTCACATTATTCATTCTCCTAAAATAAATTAAATTTTTTACTTAAAAAATTTTTTGTGTTTTATAGGTTACGTATATGTAAACATAAACCCTCAATTCATGCTAACATTTATAGAATTATGATTCAATAATTGTTAGCATTAAGAATAATATTAAAAATAGTTAAGTTTTTATAAATGTTAGATACATCAATTCAAGCATTAATAAATAAGTGGCAAAAATACCTCGTTTTGCAAAGAAATTACTCTAATCATACAGTAACTTCTTATAATAATGACCTTAAGCATTTCCTTGAGTTTATAAATTATTATAATTCAGAGCTTGTAACGATAAATCATATTAAAACCGCAGATATAAGATTAATCCGAAGTTGGCTTGCAAAACGTAACTGTGATAATTTTACCACTTCTTCAATTTCACGTGGTTTATCTGCAGTAAAAAATTTTTATAGGTTTTTAGAGAAAACAACACTATTAAATAGTCATATAATTTTTTCTATAAAATCTCCTAAAAAGACTAAATTGTTACCAAAAGCTTTATCGGAAGATGATGTAGTAATGTCACTTGAACATATTGAAGAATACGGGAATGTTAAGTGGGTAGAACTTAGAAATAAAGCCCTACTTGTTCTTATATATGCTTCAGGTCTACGTATATCGGAAGCATTATCAATTACGAAACTGCATCTACAAAATCTAGAATTTATAAGAATAATAGGTAAAGGTAGTAAAGAAAGAATAATTCCGTGGTTACCGATTGCTAAAAATTTAATTACCCAATATTTAGAAATATTGCCGTATAAGTTAGGTGATAATGAACCCATATTTAGAGGAAAGCGGGGTAAGAAATTACAACCACCGGTATTTAATCGTGAATTAATTAAATTAAAGCATTTTTATGGTTTACCGCAGCATTTAACTGCTCATTCATTTAGACATAGTTTTGCTTCACATTTGCTTGAGCATGGTGCAGATTTACGCTCTATTCAAGAGCTATTAGGTCATAAAAGTCTATCTACTACACAAAACTATACTAAAACAAGTATAAAGCATTTAGAAGCTGTATATACTACCGCATATCCAATTAAAAAATAAAATATATTAATATTCATAATCTTCTTGCGTTAATTTTAAGTTATATTTTATTTTAAAAACCTTATAAACATAATATATTAAAGCTAATATTGAGATATTAATATGCTAGAAACACCTAAATTACCTATGGGATATAAACCTTCTCAAGATGAAGAATATATGTGTCCTAATCACCTAGAATATTTTAGACAAAAACTTTTAAGATGGAAAGAGGATTTATTAAAGGAATCTCAAGAGACTTTAAATCATTTAAAGGAAGAAAATTTAAAAGAATCCGATCTTAACGATTGTGCTACTCATGAAACAGAAAGAGCTTTTGAGCTTCGTAGTAGAAATAGATATTGTAAATTAATAAGTAAAATAGAAGAAGCATTATTACGTATTAAAAATGGAGAATACGGTTACTGTGAAGAAACAGGCGACCCAATAGGTATAAAAAGATTAGAAGCACGACCTATTGCTGCATTATGTATTGAAGCTCAAGAGCGTCATGAAAATTATGAGAGAAGTCATTTGGATGAGCCTAAGTAGCTAGGTAATTTATGTGCGTGGATCGCAGGAATCCAAAAACATTTAATGTCACCCCGTGGCTTGACCATGGGGTCTAGAAAAACAAATTATTATATTAATAATTTTAGTATTTTTAACTAGATTCCGCGATCAAGTCGTGGAATGACAATAATTCATTTTGGCAGGCATGACACTTGAACATCTAAAACCTAAAGAAGTTAGAGCATTTACTGTTTCAAATAAAGGTAATCCCATAACATTTGAATATGAGCCGGAAATAAATGAGATAAAAGCTTCTGCATAACCGGAAATTTTACATCCGCCGGCTTTATCTATTCCCTCATCCAAAGAACAATAAAAATTAATCTCTTCATCACTTAATTTTTTGAACTTAACAATAGTCTGAACTATTTTTTGTCTAACTGTAAGCTGATCATTCTCTTTTTTGATAATACATAAACTGGTATAGACACGATGACGACGCCCGGATAACATCTTAATACAATTCTTGACTTCTTCATAAGTAGTAGCTTTCGGCAATATTCTTCTACCTACTGCCGCTACGGTATCGGCAGCTATAATTATAGCTGATTCCTCTATTTGAGATACAATTTTTATAGCTTTTTCGTAAGCAAGTCTTATGGCTAAGGGAGCGGGTAACTCACGCAAATTAGGTGTTTCGTCTATATCTGCTGGAATAATTTGTGAAGGGATAATTTTGATTCTGTTTAGTAACTCAATTCTTGCAGGAGAGCTTGATGCTAATATAATCGGTAGGTTTTTTCTGTTCTGCTTCATACTTATAAAGACTAGTGACGATGAATCACACGCCCCTTAGTTAAATCATAAGGAGTCATTTCTACTATAACTTTATCTCCTAGTAATATTCTGATACGATTTTTACGCATCCTACCGGAAGTATGAGCAATAATTACATGATTATTCTCAAGCTTTACTCTGAAAGTAGCATTAGGTAAAAGTTCAAGTACTGTACCTGTAAACTGAATGAGGTCGTCTTTTGACATTATAATTTATGTTTTTATGGTCGGGGCGGAGAGATTCGAACTCCCGACCCTCTGGTCCCAAACCAGATGCGCTACCAGGCTGCGCTACGCCCCGATAATTAATTATGTCTATACTATATACTCTATTATTCGTAGCAAATCAATTTGTTTATGTAAAAATTTATAGATTTTACCTAGAAAAAGTGGTTTTGTTAGGTTCTAAGCGTCATTGTGTCAGTCCTACGGCTTTGTTATATGGCCCTTATGTCTCATACCCGTGGAAGCGGGAATCCAGTCTTTTTTGCTGTCATACTGTGACTTGACCCCGATCTTGTATAACAGACTGTGTCCTGAGATCCCGCAATCAAGTTGCGGGATGACATTAAAGATTACTGGATTCCTGTTTCCACGGGTATGAACATAAGAGGTACAAAAATTAATAAAGTTTTGCGATTTTCACTAAGAAGCTAAAATAGATAGGTTTTACCCTTGTATTTCTTAAGTTTTATATACGATTTACCGAATTTCTATAAGAAGTACATAAAGTTTAATTTATTTTAAACAAGAAAAAGTAATCATAAGTTACTTATTTCTATATAGAAAATACCTTATTTATAAGTATTTTTTATAGATATTTTAGTATTTAACTAATGTTTTTCAACTAAAAGTAATATGTTATTTATATAACAAAATCATAAGTTAGAAAAATTAAGCCCAAATTTAGGAGATATTATGTCAAGTCAACTATAAAAAATTTAATAAAAAAAGGCATGTTTGCATCAACTGCGGTATTGATGCTTGCTAGCACTAGTGCCCTTGGTACTGCTAACCGAATCGTAACAGTAGGGGGTGGCTCAGTAGCTGATGGTAGTGCTTTTGGCGGAGGAGCATATGTACCAGGTTCATTTGTAACCCTTGGCGAAGTAAATAATTTTACTGCAGATGTGCCAGCAATTCCTGTTATATATTTAGATACCTTTAATAATGCAACAATGACTGCGCCAAATAACATAACTCTTGGACCGGTTATACCTGTTGACCTTACTAAAGAAAATGTCGGGCTCGTTGTAGATATCCCTAACGCTATAAACATCACTTTAACAGGTACGCCAGTTACAAATGCACAAGCACTTGCAGCGGTTCCTCCTTTCGCTCCAGGACCAGGAGAAGTACCAGGGAATCCTTACTATTTTAACAGCTTTAATTTTAACGATTTAGTTAGTATTTTGATTTTTCAGGCTACGTCACTTTTTCCTCCTACTAGTGATAATAGAATCGCCTTTATCTCAGGTCCAGGTAGTATAGTAACTTCTGTTCAAGGCCAAGCAGATCTTACATTACAGATTGACACTGACTTTCAATTTAAACATCCAAGTTGGATTAAGGCAAAAACTTTTAATATTGCAAATAATCAGCTACTTAATTTTGCTACTGATACTTCACCAGCCGTAGGTCTTTACGTTAATGAAGTTATGGATATACAACCTATAGAAAATAGTATCAAGTTCGGCGGCCAAAATGCTACTTATGAGGTAAGTAATGAATCGCCAAATGCCGCAGAATTTGTGGCTAGCTTCAACCTAGTTCCAGCAAATGATGTAGATGGTCAATTAAGA
>NZ_JAQCNX010000065.1:0-690 GCF_036857515.1 Candidatus Rickettsia tasmaniensis
AGGTAATTAAAATAATATCCTCAGCTCTTACTTTTGAAGGTAAACTATAAAGAAAATAAATAGCTGCCTCGAAAATTTTAGTACCGGTTATACGCTCCAAATAATTCTTGATAGTTTGAATATTATAAGAAAAGGTAACACCAAGGATTACACCTAGTGTTGTGCCAAGTAATCCTATAAACATTCCGTTATAGATAAAAATAAGCATTATTTGCTTAGTGCTTGCTCCCATAGTGCTAAGAATTGCAATATCTGAAGTTTTATCTTTAACAAGCATAAATAAGCTTGCAATAATATTAAATGCGGCAACCGTAATAATTAAAGATAGAATAGTAAACATAGCCGTACGCTCAACAGCAAGAGCACTTAAAAATTGTGAATTTAAGGTTTGCCAATTAAATACATATAGGGTTGGACCTAATAGTGATTGTATTTTATATGAATATGCGAGAGCGTTATTGGGATCTAGACTATTAATTTCGATTAAATTAATATCGTCGCCGAGAGATAAGAAATTTTGTGCTGCGGTAAGCGGCATTAATATCGTTGTCAAATCATAATCATACATACCGCTATTGAAAATTGCTATAACTTTAAATTCTTTTGATCTTGGTATACTGCCAAAGGTGGTAGAAACTGAATTCGGTGAAATTAATCTAATCTTATCCCCAACGGTTACGCCTAAATTGC
>NZ_JAQCNX010000055.1:0-3814 GCF_036857515.1 Candidatus Rickettsia tasmaniensis
CTATTTTTGTAGTACTATGCTCAAGTACAGCTTTTAGAATAGCTAAATCACCTCTCACTATAGCATTATCAAGATTGTATAATTCTATTTTTGTAGTACTATGCTCAAGTACAGCTTTTAGAATAGCTAAATCACCTCTCGCTATAGCCTTATCAAGATTGTATAATTCTATTTTTGTAGTACTATGCTCAAGTACAGCTTTTAGAATAGCTAAATCACCTCTCACTATAGCATTATCAAGATTATAGGCATTTACTTTAGTATTACCATAATTAAGTAAACAAATTAATAGTTCAGAATTCCCTTGCTCTATAGCGTTCCCTATACTAGCATCAGTGTATAATCCTTTCTGATTTAACATAGTCTCTATCTTGCTTAGAGAAAATTTATTAAAATTATATGTTTCTAAGGTTAAAGCTCTACTAAATACCCTGATTAAGTCATCGTATGTTAATTCTTTCGGCTTTGTTTCTATATTGAAGTTAAATATTTCAGGATATGATTCATGATATTCCGAATGAATATTTTTATAAAATTTTACAAAAGCTTTATATTCTTTATGTAGAAAAGCCGGCAACTCCACTATGCTTTTCATCTTTTTAATTTTATTAGCACTTAAAGAAAAACTATAAATTTGATCGTCTAATTTATAGCTTATACTAAAATCTGATGCTACTAGTAAATGAAAATTATCTCTTATATATTCAATCAATAAAGAGTCATTTTTTGTTCTAGCATCGTAATTATTTTGAGCTAATTGTATAATATTTGCATCGCTGGCCTTATTATAAGTGCATAACACCATATTGCCCTGTATCCAATCTAAATGATGTTGAGCGGCTCCTGAATGACAAGAAAATATATGAACAATATTACATTGATTTGCAGTGGTATTATTTTGTATTTTATTAAGCAGTGTAATATCAAACACAGAAGTTGTACCTTCATCAGAAAATATACTCATTGATAAGTAAGAAGGCTCAGGCATAAAATATGATTTAATTTTTCCCCATAAACCTAAATTAGTAGGTTTATAGAAAAACTCTGATCCATGTGTATTTATAAAATATTCACTACCTATACCTGAAGGTAAGTCAGCTAAGGTTTTTATTTCCTTGATATCAGGATTTTCATTTTTCATACTTATATCCGGGCCTTTAAGCAATATTTTTCGCATATTTATATCCTTATATAATTAACTTAATTACCATATTCTATGGGAATTACCACATAATATGGCAATTTTTTACAAAAGTCAAGATAGAGTTGGTATGTTATTAATAACTGTTAAGTTTTTAATAAGAAAAAATCATATAAAGCTATATAGTATTTATAAAAATTTAGAGTTGATAATTATAGATAATAGCATTGAAAATAAGGCTATAAAGTAACCGGCAAAAAAGGGATAAGATTTTTCTAAATCTTATCCCTAGTTGCGAATAAAAATAGAGTTTAGAAAGAACTTGCAATATTATTTATTAAATCTCCGGATCAGTATTTCCCAATATTGTTGTATCTGAATTACTATCCGTATTTTCTTCCATAAAATTTAAATTGAGTGCAATAGTATTATTTAAAATAATTTCAGAAGTTATTCCTTTGTGAATTACTGATTGACCACTATTTATATTTTCTATTATACCTTTTGAAACAATATTTGACCCTAATGTACCCTCACTAGATATATTTACAGTACTGCCTGATACTAGATTTAGTGTACCAACGATATTTCAAAGACCTTCCTGCTTCTATAATTACGGTAGTATCAGAATTGAATGAGATATTACTAAGAATCACATTTGATGCTATAATAAGTTTAAGAGTATTCATATTCATAGAGTCTAAATGAATATCTAAACAATCTTCAACCTTTATTTCTTTTAAATAATTTTCTTATGCCTCTTTTGACATCTCAAATAACTCATTTTTAGAAATAGTCATTTTTTTTGTTAATTTATATAAATTTCTATCTTTTAAGAGATCTAATAAAAATTTTTACTAGGTAACAACTGCAATAGTTCCTTATAAGTTATGGTATCGGAACACCATTTTATTAACTTCCAATTTTCAAAAAAGAATTTTTTATCATTTTCTTCTGTTAGTGTTCTATAGAATTTTATCCGCTCATCATTTACCGTAAAATCATCAGCTAACTTTTTGAGCGTTTCTTCTAACCTATCTAATATTGCTAAATCAAAAAAATCATTACTGTTATGTATTTGATCATTATTAAAAGTAAGGATTGTACTATTTCCTGCTATTAACTCACATAACTTATTTAACTCATGACCAACTACGTAATCAATATCTTTAAAACTAAGTTGCTTTTGTTTAAGTAATTTTTAAATATTTTCATTAAGAAGATAAGTTGTTTTTGTATCGTTTATTGCTCCAAGTTCATTTATGCCTTTGTGCTTATCATCTTCATAATAATTACGAGCAAATTCAAATACGAGCAAATTCAAATAATTTTGTTACTTACTGCATTTGCACTAGCCATATCATTATAACTAGCTAATGTATTTAATAATTCATGATTTGAAATAATAGCTTTCATTTCTTCTGCACTTAATATTTTCTCTTTCACTAAAAAATGATCTTCCATCTTTTCTATTGATGATTTAGCTCTTACTGCTTGTACCCTTGCCCCTAATTGTTTATAACTATCTATACCTTTCCTTATCTTGTTTTTTCTTATACACCTCTTCTATTGCTTTTCGCTCTAATTCATTACTCTTATTCCACTCACAAGCCTTTTTTTCTTCATTTTCAGGTTGATCGTTTTTAATACGCTCTATTTTTGTATCTATTTCTACAATTTTCTCTTCTATAGATATACTTGATTTTTTATATATTTCTGCAAAAAATTCATCCTCTATTGTGTAATTTTTATCTTTAATATATTTCCTAAATTCTGATTTTAATCTAAAGAATTCTTGCATAACTCCAGAATTTTTAATAATCTCAGGCAATTCAAAATTATTTAAATCACCTTGGATATATTGAAAATTTTCTTTTTGCTTTTCATAGTCAAATAAAAATTCTGCTTTTATATACTCTTCAATAGCATCAATAACACTTACTATAAAACTTGTCTTTTCTACTTCAAAATCTAATTCGCTCATCATATTTAAATCCTAATTATTATTAAATTGAAATTTAAGGAATTTTAACTTTTGGTAATAAAATAATTAATTAAGATAGTGTCAATGTCATATAGTCAATTCAATGAGATTTGCATAAAAGGAGCAAGGCACGAAGCCTATAACTAATAGGAAAGCGACGAGTAATGATGTAGGTGAGTCCAAATCAATTGACTATAAAATATGGTCATTGATTTTTATGCAAAATTCTATCGAACTATTCTCAATAAAAACTTACAACCACTTCCGTTTCTTAAAATATTTATAGGTAATAATTGTAGATAATAACATTAAGAATAAGGCTATAGGATAACCATACGGTGATTTAAGCTCAGGCATTACGGTAAAATTCATGCCGTAAATACTAGCTATTAAAGTAGGTGGGAGAAAAAATATAGTAACCAACGAGAAAATTTTAATAATATTATTTTGTTCAATTGCAATCATACCGAGTGCTGCGTCTAGGGTTCTTGCAATCTCGCTAGATATAAATTGTGAAAAATTAATTATTGAGTCTACGTCTCGAAGCAATGTATCTAATAGATCCTTAGATGCTTTATTGTGAGTTATTTGTGGAGATTTTAAAATATATTGAATAGCCATAGTTAAAGAAAATAAACACTCACGGCTTTTAGAAAGTAAATCACCTTTTCGACCTATTTTCTTTAATA
>NZ_JAQCNX010000018.1:0-27009 GCF_036857515.1 Candidatus Rickettsia tasmaniensis
AAGTAGTTTTCAAAGTTTACCTCATAGAATGCAATATATCGGTAGTATAAATAATATAAGTTTTTACAATGATAGTAAAGCGACAAATGCCATATCTGCCGTGCAATCAATTAAAGCACTCGATAATATTTACTGGCTTGCGGGAGGAATACCTAAAGAGGGTGGTATTGAGGAAATAAAGCCTTATTTCAGTCAAATTAAGAAAGCTTATTTTTATGGTCAAGCTAAAGAAATATTTGCAAATACTGCTAAGAATATAGTAGATTTTGTAATATGTGATAATCTTGAGCAGGCTTTCGATCTTGCTTATAAGGATGCAGTAGGTGATAACGCGGAGATAAAAAATATCTTGTTAGCACCTAGTTGTAGCTCATATGATCAGTTTAAAAATTTTGAAGAGCGTGGCGAGTTGTTTATAAAATTGTGTAGTATCCTGTCACCCCGTGGCTTGACCACGGGGTCTAGTTAAAAATACTAAATAATATTAGTATTTTTTATTGTTTTTCTGGATACCGTGGTCAAGCCACGGGGTGACATCGAGGGTGTTTTCCGATCCATGCAATAACATTATAAATATAGCCATAATTGAATAACTATAATATGAATAACGAAATATCTAATAACTTTATAAAATTATGGTGGCGGGGTACCGATAGGCAAATAATAATTTCTTTAATTATCTTATTTGCTTTTAGTCTAATGCTTGTTACTACCTCAGGTTCAGCAGTAGCAAGTAGAATAGGTCTTGAAGAAAGTTATTTTGCATCTAGACAAATATTTTATTTAGCTGCCGCTTCAGGACTTATATTATTATTTTCATGTCTTAATAAAAAATGGTTAAGGCGTTTTGCAATAGTTGGATTTATTGCTAGTATAGTTTTATTAATAGCAGTTAAATTTTTTGGCTATGAAGTAAAAGGCGCAGTGCGATGGATTAATATTCTAGGTCTATCTATTCAACCTTCGGAATTTATCAAACCGTTTTTTGCAGTTGTTACAGGCTGGATATTATCGCTAAAATTTAATGATGATTTTCCAAGTTTTACGATTTGTGTAGTACTTTATTCTATTGTTGCTATTCTCTTAATTATTCAGCCGGATTTTGGAATGCTGGTAATGATTACGGCAGTTTTTGGTATTCAACTGTTTATTGCGGGTATGCCGATATTTTGGATTGTTTTAGCCGGTTTTTTAGGAATGTTAGGAGTAACTATTGCTTATTTTTGGTTACCGCACGTAACGCGAAGAATTAATTCGTTTTTAGATCCAGATAGTAGCGAGAATTATCAAGTTAGTAAGTCTCTTAAGGCTTTTGAGCATGGCGGGTTATATGGACGAGGTCCAGGGGAGGGGGCAGTAAAGCAGGTACTACCCGACTCGCATACGGATTTTATTTTTGCTGTAGCAGGTGAGGAGTTTGGAGCTATTATTTGCCTTATTGTTATAGGTATATTTGCTTTTATAGTATTAAGAAGTCTTATTAAGTTATTAAACGAAACAGATAAATTTGTACAATTCGCTGCTAGCGGTATAATTGCACAATTAGGGCTTCAGGCAATAATTAATATGGGCGTGACTTTACATTTACTTCCTACTAAAGGTATGACATTACCGTTTATTAGTTACGGTGGTTCTTCAACGCTTGCAATAGCTATCGCTACTGGTATGCTTCTTGGCTTTACAAGACACCGAACGCCGTTAAATTCGTACAAAATTCGTAATATTGAAATATGAAAAAAATCGTTTTGGTAGCAGGAGGGACGGGGGGACATTTTTTCCCGGCAGTTGCTCTTGGAGAAGAATTAATCAAACGTGGCTATGAAGTTCATTTTATTACTGATTTAAGATGCAAACAATATATAAAGCAGGATATGAAAGTAATTTTTCATATCCTAGATTTAAAACGCTCAGGTAATATTTTCTTGTTTTTACCTAGGTTATCAATTGCAGTTTTAAAGGCCATTAAATTATTATATAATATGAAGCCTTCCGTCACTGTAGGGTTTGGCGGTTATCCTGTTATAGCTCCGATGTTTGCAGCAATTTTTTTAAGAGTACCGATTATAATTCATGAACAAAATTCTTACCTTGGAAAAGTTAATAAATTTTTTGCAAGCTTTGCTAAAAAGATAGCTATTTCTTATGAAAAAATAAAGAATTTACCGGAATTTGCAAAAAGTAAAATAGTAGTTACCGGTGGGGTAGTTAGAGAGAATATTAGGGAATTAAAGGTTATAGAAATGTCGTCCCGTGGCTTGACCACGGGGTCCAAAAAGTCTTTAATAAAAGCACTGGACTCCGTGGTCAAGCCACGGAATGACAAGCTTTTTACAATATTCATTTTTGGCGGTAGTCAAGGAGCTAAGTTATTTTCAGAGCTGATACCTGCAAGTATCCAAATTTTGATGCAAAAACAGCCAAGTCTTGAATTAAATATAATCCAGCAAGCAGCATTAGATGATCAAGTAAAAATAAAAGATATATACTCGAAATTAAATATTACTTATGAATTTGCTGAATTTTTTGATAATATGGCATTGCAATATAAAGAAGCCGATTTAGTGATTTCAAGAGCAGGAGCATCTACTATAGAAGAATTGACCTATATAGGGTTGCCGGCAATCTTTATTCCACTGCCTAGTGCTGCGGATAATCATCAATATTACAATGCACAATTATTGGAAGATAAAAAAACAGGATGGTGTTTAGAGCAGAATAATATTTCTGCAGGAAAATTAGCAGACAAAATACTCGATTTGATAAGTAATCCAAAAATATTAGAGGATGCTTCACAAAATTTATTAAAAAGAAGAAAAGAAGGGCATAAGCTATTAAGTAACCTAATAGAAGAGGTGATTTAGATTTTGTTTTCCGTCATTGCGAGGGAAGACTGTAAGTTTTGACGAAGCAATCTCGTGCTAAAGTCCTGAGATTGCCACGCTCCTTTTAGTCGCTTGCAATAACGGGGTGGGAGACATACAACAAGACCAAAAATACCTCAGAATAACGATAATTTAATTAAGCACATAGCAGTTCGGCTCTTTATCCTTGCAAGTTTGGCTATTATGTGGCATTAATTATAATAGACTTTCTGCATAACTTGCTTCTAAGGGTAATTTGTGCGTTGATCCGGTACTCGCATCCTCACGTACCAAAGCGTACGCTGCGGTGCTGCGTTCCTTGTCTCCTACAAATTCCTCCTTATTAGCTAAGTTGTACAGGAAGTCTAATAAAAGTTTTGGAATAATATAAATATATGTTAAAAAAAATTATAATATTATTTTTAGGAATGTTTTTACTTTCAGCTTGTACAGATAATTTTAGAAGCTATTTTCAAAGATCAGCAAATAACAGATTGGTTGATAGCAAAGGTGCTAAAGGTGGTAAGAGAAAACCTGTATATAATAATAAATATATCACTTTGGCTAAAAAGAATATAGTAGAAGATAATCTTGATTATGATAACGACGATGATGATGACTATGATAGCGATAGTCCTTTAAGAGGAGAAAGAATCGATCCTGTAAAGAGAAATCGTGAAATGTATCTTAAAATGATTAAAAGGGATATAGCAAGGCAAAAAGCAGAAGCCGGCTTCGCTGAATCCGATGATGATATGACTTTAAGTAGAGCGAATAAAAAGGTTAGAAAAGACGATAGCGATAAAGAAAAAAAGATACAAGAGGAATTAAATCAGATAAAAGCCATGCTTAGAGAAACTAAGCGTGATATATCAAAATATACTTGTCCAAATGCTGTAGTAAATCAAAATTATGCCCCGCCCGTTACAAATTATGAGCCTGTAAATTATCCACCGGTAAAAAATAGTAAGCCGTATAATAACAATTCTAAGGTAAAGCAAAAATTTATCCGTGAAGATGATGATAACGGCAGTAATGCTTGTTCGATATAATAAGCCTATTCTTAGCTAAAAGCAGGAATCTCCAGTCTTTAGATATATACAGCAATCTCTGATATGATATATTTATTACTATCAATAGGTTTATTACTTTTTAAGTAAGATTATTATTTATTAATAAAAATTAATATTTGAATATAGAAATATGTTAAATTTATTAATAGGTATATTATGAAAAGTAAACTCTCAGCAAGTACTGCTTAGTCTTACCTTTGTAAAAGGCCTTCAAAACCCTATTGTTACTGAAATAAAAGAATTAACAAAAAAATTACATTTTTTAAAGATCAAGAGCTTGAAAAAGCTTACGGGATGGCTTCAGATGATGTTTCTATTCAAGCAACAAGAGAACAGATATTTATATGCTTTAAGAGCTGTGGAATCTGCAAAACAACATTCAATAGACAAGACACAAGCATTTATTAAATGACTACGGTATTTGTGTTGCTTACTCATTTGCTAATTATAAAAGAAGCGGTAAGGACAGAATTTGTATCACCTTATTTATTAAAAAACGCATCTGATATGGAATATATTAAGGCATATATTCCCGAAGCATATATAAAAGAAAGTAATAAAAATGATGCTATGGAATTACTTGGTAAACGAGAAGTAAGAGACTATTTAGATCAAAAGTCTTCTGAGTTAGTAAGCACATCGTCTGTACCGTCTACTCCTTCTACAACGGACACATTTAATTATGATAGTGACGAAATTACGGTTGCTGGAGAAGAGAAAACGACGCCGAATACTGAACAAGCTTGATACCACTGTCACGCCGTGGCTTGTCCACAGGGTCTAGTTAAAAATACTAATATTATTAGTATTTTTAGTTGTTTTTCTGGATATCGTGGTCAAGTCACGGTATAACACCGAACGAGTTTCTCACGCCATACAACAACATTAAGAGTTCCAATTTAATTCCGGATAGTTTCTAATTTCAGCTTTATAATTGCTATGCTTTAACCATTTCTTAGCTGTTTCTAAATATTAGATATAGGCAAATTATCGGTGTGATGTAAAGAGTAAGTAATTGCAATGTGAGTAAACCTCCCACTACTGTAAGTCCTAGTGATCTTCTCTCTGCTCCTGTTGCTCCGACTCCAAGAGCAATAGGCATAGCTCTCATTAAGGCAGCTAGGGTAGTTATCATAATCGGTCTGAATCGTATTATACATGCTTCATAAATTGCTTCATGCGAAGATTTATTGCCAGTTCTCTCAAGTTCTAAGGCAAAATCGATAATCATGATAGCGTTTTTCTTCACTATACCGATTAACATTATAAGTCCAACAAATTCGTACATATCAAGTTCGCTATTAAATATTAGTAGAGTGAGTAATGCTCCAAATATAGCGGTAGGTAGTCCTAAAAGTATAGTTATAGGATGCACAAAACTTGCATATAACATGCCAAGGATGATGTAAATAACTATAACGGCAAGTCCAAGCAATAAGCCAAGATCGGAAAAAGACGACTGACATGCCTGAACTGTTCCTTGTAAGCTTCCCGTAATCGTAGCCGGCATTTGTAACTCTCTTATTGCTTGATTAACTTTTGGAACGGCATTACTAATTGAATATCCATCTTGCAGGTTAAATGATACCGTAACTGAAGGTAATTGCCCTAAATGTGAAATACTAACAGTATTAACAATTTTAGCAAGGGTAGTTAGCGGTACTAAATTGCTGCTTGCGGAGTTAATATTGACTAAAGATAACATTGTGACGAATCTGTTTGATATTTAGGATCTAGCTCTAAAATAACGTCATATTGAGCTGTTGGGGTATATAATGTGGAAATCTGCTCAGCACCGTAAGCTGCATATAAGATATTCTGAACGTGCTCGACTGATATACTGAGTTTTGCAGCCTTATATCTATCAATCTGCACTAAAGTTTGTGGCTGTAAATCCGAAGTTACGTCAATAAAACCTGGCAGCCGTGCGAGCTTGTCCTTTAATTTCGGTGCACAGTTAAATAGCACATCTTGATCGAGTTCTTGCATAGTATATTGATATTAGCTTTTGGTTGCTTGTCCGCCGATCGTAATAGTAGGTACGTTCTGGATATATACCCTTAAACCTACTAAATGATTTAGTTTTGAACCTAACTGATCTATAACGGCGTCAGCTCCTATTTTTTGATCACGAGGTTTTAAGCTAATCAAAATCGTACCCTGATTTACGGCAGAGTTTCTACCTGAAACACCTATGGCAGAAAAAAATGAATCTATATTAGGATTTTTAAGTAATACATCACTTACTTGTTGCTGTTCTTGCACCATCGCATCAAAAGAAATAGTTTGAGCGGCGTCGGTAAAAACTAAGATTTGTCCCGTATCGGAATCAGGCATAAAGCCTTTGCGTACTTTCTCAAATAAATAAGCCGTTGCGATGATTACTAAGAGAAAATATAAGCATAGTAGTTTTTGAATGCTCTACTACTGTTTTTAGACTGCTACCATATTTTTGTTTGACATATTCAAAGGCTTTTTCGGTTAGTGGTAGGTCGTCATTGCGAGGCGTCAAAGACGCCGTGGCAATCTCGGTTGGTTGCCCTGAGAGTGCTTCGTCACTACGTTCCTCGCAATGACGATCCCTCAAAAACACATTACATAACATAGGAGTTACGGTTATCGAGATAACTCCCGAAAGCAAAATAGCGGTAGTAATAACAATGGCAAGTTCGTGCAGTAGCTTCCCTAAAATTCCGCTCATAAATAATATTGGGATGAATATCATCATTAGGGATAAAGTCCTTGAGATGATAGTAAATCCTATTTCTTTAGTACTGTTAATACATGCTGCTATTTTACTCTTGCCTTTTTCCATATGTCGTGTGATATTTTCAAGCACTACTATTGCATCATCCACGACAAAACCCATCGCAAGCGTTAGAGCCATTAAAGACATATTATCGATGCTATAACCGAATAGATACATAAAGGCAAAAGTACCGACAACTGATAAAGGAAGGGCAATAGTCGGAATAATCACGGATTGTCAGTTATGTAGAAAGAGCAATATAGCAATCACTACGAGTATTAAAGCGAGTAGCATAGTAAAACTGGCATCATTTACCGATTCTCTGATAGAAATTGACCTATCAAACATGATATTAATATTAATACCCTCAGGGATTGGCCTGCGAAGCAACGGCAATACTTCTTTTGTAGAGTCGACTATTTCAATAGTATTTAGTATCCGGTTGTTTTTGAATAGCAAGTATTACCCCCGGCTTATCCCTATACCAAGCGGCTATTTTATTATTAGCTACGCTATCAATGGCTTTCCTAATATTTTTAAGAAAAAGCTGATTACCGTTTTTATAAGTTAATATTAACTCATTATATTCTTTAGCATTTTGTAATTGCCCAGGGGCTCTAATGCTTGAGTAGATATCTTTACCGTATAAAGCTCCGGTCGGTAAATTAACGTTAGCAGAGCTGATAATGTTTAATACTTGGTCAAGCCCTATATTATTTGCTGCCATTTTAACAGGGTCAACCTGCAACACGCACTGCATATTGCTGTGAGCCGTAAACTTGTACCTGTGCAACACCCGGCAGCATAGATAAACGTTCAGCCATAATGGTTTCGGCGTAATAGTCCACGGTATATAAGGGGGAGAGTATCAGAGGTTAAAGATAAATAAAATATAGGTGCGTCGGTAGGATTTACTTTACGATATGAGGGCAGGGTAGGTAAGTCGTTCGGTAGCTGCTTGTACGTCTTGTGCTGCTCTATCTATATCTCGGTCTAAATTAAACTGCAAAGTAATTTGAGTAGTACCGTTACTATTAACCGAACTCATCGAGTCAATATCTGATATCGTCGAGAATTGCTTTTCAAGCGGTAATGCAACTGAAGACGCCATAGTATTAGGGTCAGCTCCAGGCAAGCTTACTGAAACCTGAATAGTCGGGCAGTTGATGTCAGGTAAAACGCTTACCGGTAATAGCTTATAGCCGAATGCTCCAAACAGCAAAATAGTTGCCATGAATAAAGTAGCAAGAACCGGACGCTTAATAAATATTTCTGAAATACCCAATTATTTTTTTCCTGTTTTATGGATTTTCCCCGTCATACATATCGTCATTGCGAGCGACTGTAAGAAGCGTGGCAATCTCATGAAATAATGACAATCTCCTAAGATTGCTTCGTCAATTACTTTGTAATTTCCTCGCAATGACGCCTGCTCGCAATGACGATTTGACACTACTCCTCCCTAACACTCGCCTCTGCTCCGTTAGATAATCGTAGCTGCCCGTTGGTGATTACCGTTTCTCCCTCATCTATACCGCTTTTAATAACAATAAAATCATCATTAGAAAACACTATATCTATATTCTTGACCACGGCTTTATTATCTTGATCGACAACAAATACATAAGGGACCTTGATCGTTAGTTTGCATGGCTTTAGACGGAACTATTAAAGCCTCTTTTTCGATGTAAATCGTTAAGGGATACACGAACACACTGTCCCGGTCATAATATTTCGTTTTGGTTAGGTAGTGTTGCTTTAATTTTGATAGTGTCGCTATTTGGATCAATCGAATTATCGACAAAAACGATCTCACCGTCTTTAATTTCTTGGTCGCTTACGGTTCTGACCGTCAAAGCTAAATCATTAGATTTTTGAGATTTATTAATACGATCGAGATATTTTTCAGGTACGGAGAAGTTGACATAAATAGGCGAGATAGTATTGATAGTTACTAGACACACAAAATCCGGCAATACTAAATCACCTATATCCACATTACTCTCACTAAGTTTACCATCAAAAGGAGCTACTATTTTTGAATACTCGATTTGTAAATTAGCGTCTGCAATAATTGCTTTATCGCGTTCCACGGTGGCCCTAAGCATATTCATATTAGTTAGCATCTGTAAATACTGCTCTTCCGAAACGGCTTTTTCCTCGTGCACGATATCTTGCCTCTTCTTTTATAGCCTCTTCAAGGTTATAAGTATCACTTAGTAAATTTGCTTGTGCTTGCTGTAATTGATTTTGAAATGGACGAGAATCGATTTCATATAATAAATCACCTGTTTTTACTTCTTGTCCGTCATCAAAATTTACACTTAATATTTGGCCCGTAACTTGAGATTGAATATCAGCACTTTGGTAAGTTTCAGCTACTCCTGCAAGTTCTATCACATCAGGTACGTCTTTTCTGATAACTTGTGTTACCTTAACCGGAGCTGCTATAGTGATTTGTTTAATGCTTTTATGATGATATTTTATTACCCAAACCACTAATATTACTATTAGTACTAGTAATGTTATCAATATCAAATTCCGCATTATTGTTTTAAGCATTGTTATTTGCCAAAATCAAAAATAGGTCCTGCTATGTGGCTGCCTACCTGCCAAGTCTCAGCTGAGTTAGTAAACAGAGTATTAAGTTTATTGCTACCGAATCCTAATAAGCCTGTTAAAGAAATTTGTGGAAAATAAGTAGCTTTTATTGTTTTTAAGTTTGCATCTGCTGCTAGTAAATTCTGCTCTGCTGCTTTAATATCCGGTCTTTGCTCTAAAAGCTCTGATGGTAATATTTTAGGTAATACCGGTAGAGCAGGGAAGTAATCTATTGGTTTATCACGATAAATTAAGCCGTTTACTATATTTTCAGGAATTCTACCTACTAAAATTTTTAAAGCGGTTTCCTGCTCATGTCTTTGTTGTTTTAAAGGCGGCAATGATAACTTAGTAAGTGCAAGCTCGGAAGCAGCTTCACTAACCGATATTAAATCACCTATGCCAAGATTATATAATTTCTGATTTAATTTATAAATTTCCGTTTAAGCCTCAATTAGTTTTTCAGTTAGATAGATTTGTTTGTCTAATGCTAAAAGATTAAAGTAACTTATAGTGACGTTACTTATAACCGATAAACGTACCGTTGCCTTGCTATACTCACTTGCAAGGAAAGTTTTTTTAGCCGATTCGCTAGCCGTTGGCGGCTGCTTCCATAAATCCAGCTCGTAATTAAGCACGCTTGCTAGCCCAAAATTATTAGAGAATTTCGGCTCATTCGGTGCTTTTGTTTCTTTACTGTTTTTTATTCGATTTGCTCCGCCTTGTAAATTGATTTGTGGAAATCTATAAGAATTAATAAGGTTAAGCTGTGCTTTCGCTGCTAGCACATTACTCATTACCAGCTCAATATCGGAGTTACCGGTTAAAGATTCTTCGATTAGGTTATTTAACACCGGATCGTTAAATTGCAGCCACCATTTGGAGGATGTACTATTTATTTTGTTCTAGAGAATAATTATTCCAAGTAGTAGGTAATGAGAGTTTAGGGGGAATATTATCGTGTTTTGCATTACAACCACATAAAAGAAATGATGAAATCGATAAAACTAGAATATATTTTAAGTAAATGAAAAATCTGCATACGAAGTTCATCGAGTAGGTTCATTAAAATAAATTCATATTACTTAATATTAATTAAGAATCTTTAAACCGTTATGTCAATATAGACTATTAGTTTTTCAACTAACTATTTTTATAATTACGTAATAATGTTGCTACAGCATATTTTAGAAAGCTTGATATAAGTGAATTTTGCAGGATTCGCTTGTGTTCACGTATTTTTATACGCTGTGTAGGCTCACCCTTAAATTCATCTTATCTGAAGCTTTCTAAAATATGCTGTAACTTTTCAGAAACAACTTTAATGTCATAATTTTGTTTGAGAGTAAGGTAGGCGTTTTTAGAAAATTCTTTTGCTTTTATAGGGTTCTCTATTAGATAGACAATTTTTTCTGCTAAATCTTCAGCAGAGCCGGCTTTACAAATAAGCCCGTCTTGCATGTCGTTTAAGATTGCTGCAGGCCCTTCAGTATCTGTACTAACGATAGGCACGCTTGCCTCCATTGCTTCAAGCACTATAATTCCAAACGGTTCATGAAGAGACGGTAAGCAAAAAATATCTATTTGTTTAAAGAATTTATCTCTATCGTTAACCCATCCCGTAAATGATATTTGATCTTATAAATTAAGTTTATGTGCTAAAGCAATTAAATTATCTTTTTCCTTGCCGCTTCCACCTATAACTGCATGAAGATCATATTTTTTTTCTTTTAAAATTTTGATAACTTTAATAAAAACATCAACACCTTTCTTAGCTACAAATCTTGCTAGTACACCAATTACGACAGGTTTTCTATATGTTTTATTTGGAATAAAGTCTTTAGCAATATTTATCATATTCGGTAGGATGCATATCCTAGATTCGGCAAAGTTATTTTTTAGTAAAAATTCTTTCATATGATGCGTCAAGGCAATAACAAAATCACATTTACGTAGTCCTTTTAAACTATAATTATGAGCGATACCGATTAATTTTATATTTTGTGATTTAGCAAATTTACTAAAATTTATTGCTCTATTACCGTGTGCTATAATTATATCGGGCTTAGTCTTATGAATTATATACTTAAGAATAAGTACCGAGAGTAAATCAAATGGTACTATATTAGGTAGTTTTAAGCTTTGTTTGTGTAGAAAGGCATTTATTTTTGCCTTGTAAGAAGTGATATTTATAACCTCAATTTGTTGCATCTCTAAAGCAGTGCTATAATCTAAAAATGCTTGTTGAATGCCGCCAAGGTCACGACTTAGCATAATATTAAGGATCTTCATTACTTTAATTGCTCAATTTTTTTTCTGTTAAACCGGTAAAATCTATAATTTTATCTAAAGGTTTATTTTTTGCTAACATTTTTTTTAGCTATAGAAATTTTTTGTCTTGCTTCCCCTCTTGCTTCCCCTTTAGCTTCAGCATCCATAATTTTCTGCTCTTCTACGGTTAGATTATCCATTTCGGTTTTTATCATTTTTTCATAAGTATTTAACTCTTTTTCAGACCAACTAGCTTGATCCAAAGCATAAAAAGCTTTTTTAATAATAAAATCATGACCTATCAAATTCTCCATTTCTTCTAGAGTGCTTTCATGTGCATGTTTAAAGCAATATGCCCATTTTTCTTGAAGGTTCTCTAATTGATCTAATTCTTTATTAAATTGCTCAAGCTCTAAAAAGATAAAATAAAAATCTTGTAGGTCGTTCTCATAAGTTTTAGTATCAAGTAATCTATGATCTGATCTCCAATCTTTTTTATCGGGCAATAAAATAAAATCGGCAATAGCTAAGAATATTACTCCTCGAAGTTTTGCATATACTGCCATTTTTTTTATGATCTTCATCTTCTTTTATTATTTGTCTTGGCCTTTGCTGTATAAAGCTGAGCTCGTTTTTCAAAACCTGGATGTTTGCTGACCTGCATTTCTACAATAAATTGAGTACCATATTTATATCTACATAATACATCAACTATAGATTGTCTATAAGCAGCGATATCGGGATCTTAGATTTTTTTTAAAAAAGTAACTTCGGTAATTACTTCTTTTCCCGTATAACCTAAAATGTCATTTAGAAAATGAATAAGTATATCCTTATTTTTTTCTATACCGAAAATTTTTAAAAATGCATAGTTATTTTTAGGGTCTAAGAAACGTGAAATTAGCATAATAGTCTACATTTTTATATATCATCACTTACATTATAGCAAATTCCAAGAAATTTGCTATAATACAATTTCCTAATATGTAAAACATTATGATTAGTAAAATTAATTTTGTAAAAATGCATGGTCTCGGTAATGATTTTGTTATTGTTAACAAGCGAGATTTATCAAGTTCATATGATTTATCGCAGTTAGCAAAAAATATGGCTGAGCGTCATACAGGTATCGGTTGTGATCAGTTTATTATTTATGAAGAGCATAATGGTTTTTATGAAATGATTATATATAACATAGACGGCTCTAGTGCTAAATTATGTGGTAATGCTACAAGATGTTTAGCCAAGTTAATTTATCTTGATATGGGAAAGAAAAATATTACCGTAATGGTAGGCAATAAAAAATTGCTATGTAATGTCAATGATGAAAATAATATTAGCGTTAATGTAGGAAGCGTTACTTTTAATGCAGCTTGGATGCCAAGTCGTGATAAAGTTTGGGAATTTGCAGAGCGTTATATGATTGATTTAAAGGAAACTATTTGCGTTGATATAGGTAATCCGCATGTGGTTATTTTTAGTAAGTTAGAACCTCAAGATCAAAAAATTGTCGGTGAAAAATTGCAGGCTAAGGAATTATTCGCAGATGGGGTAAACGTTAATTTTGCTGAAGTAAAAGATAATAAAATCTATTTATCCGTTTGGGAGCGGGGGGCAGGGTTAACGCTTGCTTGCGGAAGCGGAGCTTGCGGTAGTTTTGCTGCCGGTTTAAAGCGCGGTTTTATCCATTCACCAAGTACTATAGTCTTTAAGCACGGTAACCTTACTATGAAAGAAGAAAACGGTAATATAATAATGCAAGGGGCAGCTACGCTTGTAGCACGTGGGGAATATTATTGTGAGCAATAATTTAAGACAAGACGTAGTAACATTTGGCTGTAGACTTAATATTTACGAAAGTGAGATAATACGAAAAAACTTGGAATTGTCGGGTATCGATAATGTGGCAATATTCAATACTTGTGCGGTAACTAAAGCAGCTGAGAAACAAGCAAGACAAGCTATACGCAAGGCTAAAAAAAATAATCCTGATTTAAAAATTATTGTTACCGGCTGTAGTGCTCAAACAAGTCCACAAATGTACGGTAATATGCCGGAAGTTGACAAAGTTATAGGTAATGAAGAGAAGTTATTACCTAATTACTACCAAATTACCGATGCAAAAATAACAGTTAACGATATAATGTCGGTGAAAGAGACGGCAAGTCATTTAGTAAGTAGCTTTGACGGTAAGTCTCGTGCTTTTATTCAGGTACAAAACGGTTGTGATCATTTTTGTACTTTCTGTATTATCCCTTATGGTAGAGGAAAAAGTAGATCAGTAGCAATAGGAGCTATAGCAGAGCAGGTAAAGCATTTGGTATTAAACGGCTTTAAAGAAGTAGTTTTTACCGGTGTCGATGTCACGGCTTACGGTAGTGATTTGCCGGGAAGTCCAACATTCGCACAAATGATTAAACGAGTGTTGAATTTAGTCCCTGAATTAAAGAGGCTTAGATTATCTTCAATAGATGTTGCAGAAATAGATGATGAACTTTTTGAGCTTATAGCTTATAGTGAAAGGATAATGCCGCATTTTCATATTAGCTTGCAAGCAGGTGACGATATGATATTAAAACGTATGAAAAGACGTCATAATAGAGCAAACATAATAGAGTTTTGTCGGAAGCTGCGGGCAATAAGACCGGAAGTATCTTTTGGTGCGGATATTATAGCTGGTTTCCCGACTGAAACCCCTGAAATGTTTGAAAATACAAGAAAATTAATTTCAGAAGCGGAATTACAATATTTACATGTTTTTCCTTATTCGGAAAGAGAAGGAACGCCTGCAGCACGTATGCCCCAAGTACCTAAAAATATAAGAAAAGAAAGGGCAGAAATTTTAAGGCAAGAAGGGCAAAACCAGTTGACCGAATTCTTTAAAAAACATATAGGACAGAAGGTGGAGTTATTAGTAGAGAATAATAATATTGCCCATACCGAAAATTTTATTCCGGTAAAGCTAGATAAACCTTTAGAAATAGGGCAGATATTTAAAGCGAAGTTGGTAGGGATAGAAGAGAATTATATGAAGTGTATGTTGGTTTAACGTCATTGCAAGGAGGTATTGTTGCGTAGATACTGAAGGTCGTCATTGCGAGGAGCCGTAGGCGACGTGGCAATCCAGAAAATAATTAAAAAAATTCTGTAAATCAGAATTTTTAACTGGATTGCTTCGTCAATTGCTATGCAATTTCCTTGCAATGACGGATAAACAGGTCCACGCAACAATGCCTCCTTGCAATGACGTTCTACCGTACAATAAAAAATCAAAAACAAAAAAACAATCATGGAAAATATAGAAACAATATTAAGGCTTGCTGAGGACAAGATCTTATTAGTACAAAACTTAAAAGCTCTGCAAGAATATAAAGTAGAATTTTTAGGCAAGAACGGTATAGTGACCGGTGAGCTTAAAAAATTAGGTAGTTTAAATGAACAGGAACGTAAAGAATTTGGCTTAAAAATCAATAAATTAAAAGATAAAATACAGAATGTAATAAAAGCAAAAGAAGAAATTTTAGAGGAGCAGGAACTAAATTTTAAACTTGCTGCCGATAAAATTGATTTAACAATCCCTGCACGGAGATATAAACAAGGTTCTATTCATCCAATAACACAATGTAGTGAGGAGTTAATACAAGTATTTTCGCAGTTTGGTTTTACTATAGAAAACGGACCGAATATCGAGAATGATTTTCATAATTTTACCGCTCTCAATTTTGAAGATGATCATCCCGCAAGGCAAATGCATGATACTTTTTATTTGAAAAGTCAGGAAAATAATAAGCCGCTGTTATTACGTACTCATACCTCAACAGTGCAGATTAGAGCTATGCAAAACAGCAAACCGCCTTTTAGGTTTATAGCACCGGGTAGGACTTATAGATCGGATTCAGATATGACGCATACGCCAATGTTCCACCAAATAGAAGGGCTTGTTATTGATAAAAAGATCAATATGGGACATTTAAAATATGTTATCACGGCATTTATAAAAAGCTTTTTTGAAAATTCTAATATTGAATTACGTTTTAGACCCAGCTTTTTCCCATTTACCGAACCTTCTGCCGAAGTTGATATTCGGATGAATAAAAACGATAAATGGCTTGAGGTCCTCGGTTGCGGGATGGTTCATCCAAACGTGCTTAAAAATGTTGGTATCGATAGCAGCGAGTATCAAGGTTTTGCTTTTGGGCTTGGAGTAGAGCGTTTTGCAATGTTAAAATATAATATCAAAGATTTAAGGCAATTTTTTGAAGGAGATATGCGTTGGCTTAAACATTATAATTTTGGGAGCTTTGATATACCGAATTTAGCAGGAGGGCTTACGAAATGAAATTTACGTTATCATGGTTAAAACAATTTTTAGAGACATCGGCTTCAGTTACTGAAATTGCCGAAGCCCTAACAGCTATTGGCCTTGAAGTGGAAGAGGTGGTAGATAAAGCGGCGGAGTTACAAAAGTTTGAAGTAGCATATATTACAAATATTAAACCTCACCCGTCAGCTGATAAATTAAAGCTTTGTGATGTTGAGACTAAAAGCGGTATGCTACAAATAGTTTGTGGTGCGCGTAATGCAAGAGCAGGTATAAAAGTAGTACTTGCAAATATCGGAATAGAAATACCAAACGGTAAATTTAAGATTAAGGAATCTGTTATTAGAGGCAAAAAAAGCTGTGGTATGCTTTGCTCTGAAGAGGAATTACTGCTAGCTTCAGAGTCTGAAGGGATTATAGAGCTATCTGAAGATGCCGTAGTTGGAGAGAATTTTACTAAATATTACGGTTTAGATGATCCTATATTTGTTATTAACGTTACTCCTAATCGTGGTGATGCACTTGGAGTTTACGGCATCGCAAGAGATTTAGCAGCTAAAGGAATAGGAATACTTAAAGAGCTAGAAATGTCGGCAATAAAGAGTACATTTTTTTCTAAAATGAAGCTTAACGTGCAGGATAAAGAAGCCTGTCCGTTATTTACTTTTAGAGAGATAAGAAATTTAAAAAATAAACCAAGCCCTGATTGGTTACGGAAATTATTAAAAAATGTTGGGGTAAAAACTATTTCAAGCTTAGTGGATGTAACAAATTATATTTCCTATAGCTTTGGGCAGCCGATGCATGCTTACGATGCAGATAGGATAAAAGGGGGAATTACTGTAGCACGTCATTGCGAGAAGCGTAGCGACGAAGCAATCTCAGGACAACAAAATGAGATTGCCACGGCTGCTTTGCAGCCTCGCAATGACGTAGCTAAATGCTACGCCCTAAACGGCAAAGAATATTTACTTACCGAAAATGATTTAGTTATAAAAGATGAAAGCGGTATTCAAGGTCTGGCCGGTGTCATTGGCGAGGCTGATAGTAGTTGTACTGATAGTACAACTAATATAATACTCGAGGCTGCTTGTTTTAATGCTAAAATGGTTGCAGCTAGCGGGCGAAGATTCCAAATTGATACGGATGCTAGATATCGTAATGAGCGTAATATCGATAGAAATTTTACGGAAAAGGCTTTGGACATAGCAACTAATCTTATTTTGTCAATATGCGGAAACGGTGAAGTATCGGAAGTAGTGAAAGTCGGTGAAAAAGAGTCACAAAAAAAACCTTTAGATTTTTCAGCATGTTATTTAGAAAAAATTACAGGAATTACACTAAATATCAAAGCGATAGAAGCCATATTAAATAAACTAGGATTTATTACGGATGTTAAAGGTGAGATTATAAAGGTAATAGCTCCTTCTTGGCGTCACGATATAACTATTTTAGAAGATATAGCTGAAGAAATCGCTCGTATTTACGGCTATGATAAAATAGAGAGTATAAAATTACCCGAACTAGACCAAGATAATAAGAAGCTAAGAGAGCATAAAAGAATATCTAGTTTTAAAAGGATATTAGCAAGCAAAGGCTATGATGAGGTAGTAACTAACTCTTTTATGAGTAGTGAAGATGCAAAGTTGTTTGCTGAATTAAAAGAAGAGTTATTTTTGCTTAATCCTATTAGCATAGGAGACAATTATATGCGTCCTACTATACTGCCAAATTTGTTAAGTATAGTAAGTAAAAATCTAGCACGCTCTATAAAAGATATGGCTTTTTTTGAAGTTGGACCAAGTTTTATAGATTTAAATACGGAAGCAACTTATTTGACGGCAATTATAAGCGGTTCATATAATAATAAAAATCCTCATTCGCTTGGACGAGGCTATGATGTTTTTGATCTTAAAGGCGATTTAGAGTTGGTAGCTGATTATGCAGGACTATCTATAGATAAATGTATAGCAACAAATGGGACAGCATTGCCACAATATTATCATCCAACTAGAGCAGTAAATATAGGGCTTGGTAAAAATTTATTAGGTCATTTTGGGCAGATACACCCTAAAATCTTGAAATATTACAATATTAATCAGGAAATATTTGCATTCGAGCTAAATATTACGAATTTGCCGTTGATAAAAGCTAAATTTGGTAAAAGAGACGAATTCGCAGTATCGGATTTCCAAGCTAATTTTAGAGATTACGCATTTATTGTTGATCAAGATCATAGAGTCGGTGAAATAATATCATATATAAATAATTTTAATAAAAGGCTTGTCAAATCAGTTATATTATTTGATATTTATAGCGGTGATAAATTACCTGAAGGTAAAAAATCTATAGCGGTTAAAATAGAGCTACAAGCAGATGATCGGACGTTATCTGATACTGATTTAAATTCGTTCAGTAAAGATTTAGTTGCTGCCATCTCGCAAAAATTTCAAGGAACATTAAGAGAATAACAATATGTTAAAATTAATAGTTGAAACAAAAACGTTAGTTCAGTCCCTAGGGTTTGCAAGTTCCGTTGTTGAAAAACGTAATGTAATACCTGAATATGCAAACATTAAATTATCGGCAAAAGACGGCAATCTAGAGCTTAGTTCTACTAATATGGATTTGTACTTAAGTCAAAAAATAGCAGTACAGGTAGTAAGTGAAGGTGAATTTACCGTTTCTACGAAAACTCTAAATGATATAGTCCGAAAACTTCCGGATTCCGAGCTTACATTAACAGATCTTGGTACAACGGGACTTGAGATCAAAGGAAAAAATTGTAAATTTAATTTATTTACTTTGCCGGTTAGTTCTTTTCCTGCAATGGATAGTATTAATCCTGAAGCAAGTTTTAAAATTTCCTGCACGGATTTTGCTAAAATAATCGAATCGACAAAGTTTTCGATTTCTTTAGATGAAACTCGTTATAATTTAAACGGTGTTTATTTACATATAAAAGACAAAGAGTTTTATTCGGCAAGTACCGATGGGCATAGACTTTCGATTTCATGGGTAACATTAGAAAAACAAATAAAGAATTTTGGAGTTATATTACCACAAAAAAGTGCAGAGGAAATTTTAAAAATCGTTAAAGATCCTAAAAATATAAATGAAGATATAGAAATTTTATTAAATAGCAATAAGATTAAATTTATATGTAATGAAAATACTATTATGCTATCAAAGCTTATAGACGGTACTTTCCCTGATTATAGTGCTTTTATTCCGGAAAGCAGCAGCTCAAAATTAGTAATTAATCGAAAAATATTTGCAGATAGTATAGAAAGGATAGCGATAATAACCGTTGAAAAATTTAGAGCAGTAAAATTATCGTTATCTCGTGAAACCTTAGAGATTAGTGCCGTCGGTGAAGCAAGAGGTAACGCAAAAGAGGTTATTAATTCTTCACAAGATAAGGGAAGTTTTTATGAATATAATAGTGATGAGTCTTTAGCTATAGGCTTTAACCCGCAATATTTGGAAGATGTCTTAAAAGCAGTGAAATCGGATTTAGTAGAACTATATTTTTCAGATGTTTCAGCACCGGTACTTATTAAATTTCCTGAGAATCCTAAAGATATTTTTGTCGTCATGCCTGTTAAGGTGTAAGTTTTATGAGAACCGGAATATATAAGCATTACAAAGAAAAATTATATCAAGTTATAGATACTGCAAAACATACTGAAACTTTGCAAGAGTTAGTAGTTTATAAAGCATTATATGATAATTTCCAGCTTTGGGTAAGGCCGCTTGAAATGTTTAACGAAAAGGTTTTATTACACGGCAAAAATATTCCACGTTTTGAATTTATTTCTGAGAAATAATTAAATCTGCCCTATGTCATTCCCGCGTAGGCAGGCATGACATCGAGTGGGTTTTTTGAGCCATATAACAATGCCAAAGAACGGTGGAGAGAAATAATTTTTGACTAATAGCTAAAGCTTCTCTATTATTTCCCTCAAGCACACTAATTAAATATTGGTTATGAAGAAAATTATCGGGTTATTTTTTGTAATTATACTTAGTGCAATAAGTACTGGTATCTTAGCGGGTGATTATCCAAAAACAGAACGAGAGCAGAAATGGGACGAAGTAGGTTCTATAGCAGGTGAAGAAGGATTAGTTTTTAGACCGGGTAGGGTTAAGAACGAATCTACTAAAGCTGTAGGAGGTTCAGTTAATAAATATCTCTGGCAAGCAGCATTAGAGACTATAAGTGTTGCTCCTCTTGCATCAGCCGACTCAAACGGCGGCGTGATTATTACGGAATGGTATAGCCCACGTTCTAATCCTAATTTTCGATTTAAAATAAATATATTTATTAAAGACGATGTAATAAGCCCTGATTCAATCGAAGTGAAAGTATTTGAAGAAATGCTTAAAAATAAACAATGGGTACTTAATGAAAACACCTCAAATCTTGCTATCACGCTTGAAGATAAAATTTTAAGAAAAGCTAGAGATATATATATTAATAGTGTGAGGTAATAACAGTATTTCCGTCATTGCAAGGAAATTACGGAGTAATTGACGAAGCAATCTCAGGATATTTGATGAGATTGCCGTGCAGTCTACGACTGCTCGCAATGACGATGCAGTATATAAATTAAAAAAATATGAACCAAATAGAACAAAAATGGCAGCACATTTGGCAAGAAGAAAAAGCTTTTGAGGTATCAAACGCGAGTAGCAAGCCAAAATATTACGTACTTGAAATGCTGCCTTATCCTTCCGGTAAAATCCATGTAGGTCACATACGCAACTATTCTATAGGTGATGTTATTGCAAGGTTTATGACTATGCAAGGTTTTAATGTGCTTCATCCGATGGGCTGGGATGCTTTCGGGCTACCTGCCGAAAATGCCGCAATAAAAAATAATTCTCACCCAAAAAAATGGACATATTCTAATATCGAGAATATGAAAAAGCAGCTAAAATCTATGGGCTTTTCTTATGATTGGTCTAGAGAGATAAATAGTTGCGATCCTGAGTATTATAAACATGAGCAGAAATTCTTTTTAGAGCTTTATAAACGAAATCTTGCTTATCAAAAAGAATCATTTGTTAATTGGGATCCGGTTGATAATACCGTGCTTGCGAATGAACAAGTTGTAGACGGGCGTGGTTGGCGTTCAGGTGCAATAGTTGCAAAATGTTATTTAAAGCAATGGTTCTTAAAAATCACCGATTATGCTGAAGAATTATTAAACGAAATTCAGAATTTAAAAGAGTGGCCTGAAGCTGTTCGGTCTATGCAAGAGAAATGGATAGGTAAATCGATAGGTGCTAATTTTCATTTCAAAATTAAGGATAATGAAGAGACTACTATAGAAGTATTCTCAACCAAACCTGAAACCATTTTTGGTGCTAGCTTTATAGGAATTGCCTTTAATCATCCGATAATAGAGCGGTTAGTTTCTAAAACACCTGAAATACTCGCTTTTATAACTAAATGCTCGCATATTACAAGAAGTAGCGAACTAGAAAAGGCTGAAAAGGAAGGTGTATTTACCGGTCTTTTTGTTACTCATCCTTTCGATTCAAATATAGTTTTACCGGTTATTATTACTAATTTTGTGCTAATGGATTATGGCACTGGTGCAATATTTGGTTGCCCTGCTCATGACGAACGTGACCATGAATTAGCTGTTAAAATGAATTTATCTATTAAACAAGTAATTAAAGCAGATATGGATGTACAAAAGATCGCTTATACGGAAGATGGAATTTTAATTAATTCGAATTTTCTAAACGGCTTAACTAGTAACGAAGCAAAACAAGAAGTCATCGGAGAATTTGAGAAACTAGGGATAGGTAAACGCAGCGTAAATTATCGTCTAAAAGATTGGGGGATTTCAAGGCAGCGCTTTTGGGGATGTCCTATTCCTATGATTCACTGCGAAACTTGTGGCATAGTGCCCGTACCTTACAAAGACTTACCCGTTACTTTACCTGATGATGTAAATTTTGATGGTCACGGTAATCCGCTTGATCATCATCCTAGTTGGAAATATGTTAATTGTCCGAAATGCGATAAGCCGGCTGTGCGTGAAACCGATACTTTTGATACATTTTTTGAATCATCTTGGTATTTTATGAGATATTGCAATAGCAATGCTACAGAGATGACTGATAAAAAAGCTTGTGATTACTGGCTACCGGTCGATAAATATATAGGCGGCATTGAACATGCGGTAATGCATTTATTATATGCAAGGTTTTTCACAAAAGTAATGAACGAACAGAATTACGTAAGCGTTCGAGAGCCTTTTAAAGGGCTATTTACTCAAGGTATGGTGCTGCATGCCACTTACAAAGATGAACATAATAATTGGTTATATCCTGAAGAAGTAGTTAAAAAGGGTAATGAATTTTTTCATAAAGAAAGCAATAATAGAGTAGTGCAGGGACGCATTGAAAAGATGAGTAAGTCTAAAAAGAATCTCATCGATCTTGAGACAATGCAAGAGCAATATGGGGCAGATGCTATTAGGCTTTTTGTACTGTCCGATAGTCCGCCTGAGAAAGATCTAGAATGGTCGGCAAGCGGTATTGAAGGCTGCTCACGTTTTATTAATAAACTTGAGTATATGTTTAAGGCGATAGATTCTTTAAAAGATGATGTGAATAGCGAGATTAATAAAGAGCTTAATAGGTTAGTACATTTTACAATAAAGCACGTCGCCGAAGATATAAAGCATTTTGCCCTAAACAGAGCAATAGCACGTATGCGCGAGCTTTCTAATGATATATCTGCTGAAATATCCAAGGATAAAATTGATGTTAAAACCGTAAGGCATGGCTTTAATGTTTTAGTACAGCTACTAAATCCTTTTATCCCGCATATTACGGAAGAAATTTGGCAGAAGCTTGGCAATAAAGAGCGATTATATAATTCGTCTTTTCCTGCATTTGATGAATCAATGCTAGAGTTAGATACATATATTATGGTAGTGCAGGTTAACGGTAAACTCCGTGATACCTATGAGTTTAAAACTTCCGTAAGTGAAGATGAAATAAAGCAAGTTACCGTCAGTCTGCCAAAGGTACAAAAGTTCTTAGAAGGGAAAGAGCCGAGGAAGATTATCCTCGTTCCTCGTAAAATTGTGAATATACTCGTTTAATTTGGAAAATTGGCTACGTCGTTTTGGTAAGTCCTCGGATGCTCACGTATTAATATACGCTCCGCTCCTCGGCTTACAGACTCCTTGCTCTTTCCAAATTAAACTGCGTCTATCTACTTTTCATTTGTCAGAAGTATATTATTTTTTGAATCTGTCATCCCGCGACTTGATCGCGGGATCTAGTTTAAAATACTAAAATTATTAGTACTTTAAGTTGTTTTTAAATACCGTGGTCAAGCCGCAGTATGACACCTAGCATACTTTTATTGTATTACCACCATACTAACCCAAAAAAAGTAGTAGTATGACCTAAAACTACCTCCTTATGTTTATCTAATGAAGAATCATAATGCTGCTTCGTCTCATTTATAAAATTACTGCAATTATTATGGTAAGTACCTTTTGAAGCACCCTTATCACCCTGATAAGATGAAGTTTCATAATGCCTCTTCTCTAAGGTAATAGTAAATATTGTCTGTTATTAGCATTAATACTTTATCTATTATATAATTGGCTGCCCACCAAAATGCGGCAAAAACACCGCCATCAATACTTAAAGTGTCTTCTTCTGTTTCACAAGTTATTATCCCAGGATAACAGAGGTTTGCTATACTATCTAGACTTAGATTTAAATCTGACTCTGAATCTAGCACGTCTATTTTTTTTCTATTAGTCATAAAGATCCCCTTTTTAGTTACTAATTAATTAAACTTTTTGTATAACTTGCGTCTAAGGGTAAATTTGTATGTCAATCCGGTACTCACATTTTATGTATGCTGCGGTGGTAAGTGTTTCCGTGTTTCCTTCAAATTCTTCCTTAGCTACATTATGCAATAAGTCTATTGTAGGCTCAGTAATTTAAAAAAATCAATTAGCTACTAATAGACTGTCTGTAATAAATTTTAACCGGTAATTTATTTTTTTTTGCTGTAAATTATAAGATTTTTTTGACATAGGAACTACTATTTCTGCAATAAGCTTCAATTATTAATTAAAATTTATTACAGATAGACTATTAAATAGTGCACCTGATTTTATACCTGAAGTCAATAAATGGTATTAATAAATTAATGCATGAAAATATCGATTTCATTCCAACCGATAAGGTCTAAATTAGCTCTTGTCGGTAAAAAACGGAAAATATCTTGGGCAAGTTCATACCTATTTTCTTTAAGTAGCATTTTTTGTAAAATATCTTTTAACTGATGCAAATAAAGCACATCTTTTGCTGCATATTCTTTTTGTTCTGAAGATAAATTATCCGTACCCCAATAGGAAGATTGTTGTTGTTTTGAAATATTTATATTAAGCAATTCTCGGCACAAATCCTTAAGCCCATGACTATCGGTATAAGTTCTAACTAGTTTTGAAGATATTTTAGTACAAAAGATATTTTCTAAATCTATACTTAAATATTTTTTTATGGATGCTAGATCAAATCTAGCAAAATGAAATATCTTGCATCTAGTTTTATCTAGTAATAATGCTTTTAAATTAGGAGCTGTATAATCTTGATTTGTAAAATGAACAAGATGAGCTTCACCATTGCCGTTACTAAATTGTAGTAAACATAGTTTATCTCTATGTAGATTTAGCCCCATTGTCTCGGTATCTATCGCTAGATCTCCTTCAAGTTCAAAATTATTAGGTAGGTCGTGTTGATAAATTTTTATAGCCATAAATGATTTTTAATTCCTTTTAATCAATAATGTTGTTGTGCGGATCGAAAAACGCGTTCTGTGTCATACCGTGGCTTGACCACGGTATCCAAAAAAAATTAAAAAAGACTGGATCCCGAGATCAAGTCGCGGGATGACAACAAAGTTTTGTTATTGGTGATTAAACACCTGCTCATTTGGAGCAGCTACTCCTAAAACTTTCTTTGCTTGTTCTTCTAACATATCTTTATTTAGAGATTCCGTTCGAAGTAATTTGACGTTATGCTCAAGTTCTACTCTTTCTGCTCGTAAGCCTTTTAGTTCATCATAAGCTTTTTCAAGCTGCCTATTTACTTTTAAATATGCAATAATCCCTTTGTTACCATATATGCAATGAAAAACAAAATATCCAAGCAGTAAAGCTAAAAAGATATTTAAAATTATTTTTTTAGAATGATTATTTAAATGTATTATCATAAATATATCTTCATAAGAAATAATATCGGAGCGGTTAAAATAATACTATCAAATCTGTCTAGCACTCCTCCATGACCGGGTATTATATGACCGCTATCTTTAATATTAAATTCTCGCTTAAAATACGAAATAAATAAATCACTTAATTGAGCTATTAATGCTAATATACAACTAATTATAAACAAATAAATTTTATTTGAAAAATAGTAATTTTCAATATGAAAGTTTGGTATAAAACTAACTAATACCGCAACTAAACCTGCTGATAATACTCCCGTCACTAAACCACTCCAGGTTTTTTTAGGACTAAGTTTCGGAGCAAGTTTTGCTCCTTTAAAAGTTTTGCCGCCAATCATAGCGAAAGTATCTACCGACCACATTATGCAAAAATAAAGCATAATAAGCCATCTATTGGTATCTTCCATACTTAAAAATATTAATAGGCTTATAGGAATCGGAATAATAATTAGCCCGATTAATAGATAAGGAATAGAAGAGTAGGTCATATTATACCATTCACTTAACATTCCCGTACCTACTAATATCATTAGAATATATAATAAAGGCTTACACCATAATATAGCTACGACAAATAACGGAACTAAAACTATACTGGACAGGATTCTTAAATATATGTTTGATTTTTGTTTATCTTTTGCCAAATGTTCTTTTCCTTTTTGAGTAATCATTTATAGCTTCTTGTATATCATATTTATTAAAATCAGGCCAATATTTGGGTGAGAAATATAATTCAGCATAAGCTGCTTGCCAAAGCAAGAAATTACTAATGCGATAAACCCCGCCCGGTCTTATTAATAAATCTACATCCGGCATTTCAGGATCATATAAAGCGTGTTGTATATCGCTGTCACTTACTGCTTTTTTACCGCTTGTAATAATTTTTGTGCAGGCATCAACTATTTCCTGACGACTTCCATAACTAAAAGCTATACAAAGCGTTATTTTATTATTATTTTTTGTTAATTCTATAGCATTATTTATTTGTTTTTGCAATGAGCTACTTAATAAATTAAGCCTACCTATTACTTTTATTTTAACACCGTTTTTATGTAAATTATTTAATTCGGTTTTTAAATAAATACTTAATAATTTTATTAAGAAATCTACTTCCGTGCTTGAGCGTTGCCAATTTTCGGAAGAGAAAGTATATAAAGTTATATAAGGTATGTTAAGGTTAATAAACTCAGGCAGTAATTCACGAATTTTATCGGCTCCTGCTTTATGCCCTTCAGATTTTGTTAAGTTATGCCGATCTGCCCAACGAGCATTACCGTCCATTATTATTGCTAAATGTTTTATGTTAGTCATTATTTTATATTTTAGATGTTGCTGCATGGATCGATTTTTCCGTCATTGCGAGCGACTGAAAGGAGCGTGGCAATCTCATGAAACAATATAAAATTTCTGAGATTGTCACGCCCTTGGCTTTGCCTCTCCTCGTAATGACGATTTGGTATCTACACGGGAATGACATCGGTAGTCATATTTTAGGTATTTCGATTCTTACCGATAGCCCGCCTAAATCCTTGCTATCTTCTAAATAAATAGAGCCTTTATGATCGTTTATTATTTCTTTAGTAATAGCAAGCCCAAGTCCTACGTTACTTGCATTATCAAGCTGTCTTGCTTTATCTGATCTATAAAACGGTTTAAATACAAGGTGTGTTTCCGTATCATCTATACCGGGACCGTTATCCTCAATAATTATAGCTACGGTAGATGAATTATCTTTTGAGGATATCTTAATTTTAGTTCCATATTTTATAGCGTTACCGATTAAATTAGACAAAGCTCTTTCAAAAGAATTCGGCTTAATGCATACTTCTAGTTTATCTAAATTAGTAGAT
>NZ_JAQCNX010000050.1:0-2145 GCF_036857515.1 Candidatus Rickettsia tasmaniensis
AACACCTGAGCTTTCAGCAATTTTGGCTAAAGTCGGAGCGTTTTTCGTATTATCATCCCAACCCATACGCATTTTAACGGTTACCGGCAACTTAACCGCTTCAACGGTAGCTTCAAAAATTTTAGCTGCCAGCTGCTCATCCCTCATTAGAGCCGAGCCTGAATAACCGCCTACTACTTTTTTCGCCGGACAGCCAAAATTAAGATCGATAATTTTTGCCCCCATACCCTCATTCATTTTAGCAGCTTCTGCTATCACATTCGGCTCACAGCCTGCTAGCTGTACGCAAGCACTTGTTGCATCATCACGCATAATGGCACTTTTTTTTAGTGACTGCCTAGATTCCACAATCATTGCTCTACTTGCTACCATTTCAGAAACTACAAGCCCTGCACCAAATCTTTTCACCACTCTTCTAAATTCCAAATCCGTAACACCCGACATTGGAGCTAGTATAATATTTGAAGAAAGCTCAATATTGCCGATTTTGATCATAAAAACCGTTATAAAAATAAACACTCACAATATCATAATTAAGTATTTTTGTCTAATATTACTAATTAAGAATAGACAAAAGCCGATTAATCTATTATAAGCTTAAGTTATATTTCTTGTTCTTACACCCTAATAAATGAAAGAATAGTATAGACGAAGATCAACTTGGAAAAGAGCAAGGAGTCTGTAAGCCGAGGAGCGGAGCGTATACTAATCGTGAGTATCCGAGGACTTACAAAGACGACGAAGCCAATTTTTCAAGTTCATCGAGTATATACGGCCACGTAGCTCAGTCGGTAGAGCAAAGGACTGAAAATCCTTGTGTCGTTGGTTCAATTCCAACCGTGGCCACCATCATTCCTTACTTTAAATCCCATTATTTTATATCTTCAATTAAATTTCTATTGCATCTGTAAACTTATTTTTGTAATTTTAATTAACTTTAGGTTAATAAGGATAAATTATGTTTATACGTATAAAAAAATTTTTGGAATACATAAAGAATCAACACCTGAAGAATCAGATGAAATATTATATAATCAACTAATATCTTTACTAGAAAAATTAACGCGTGTAATACACGCAAAAGATGAAGATAAAAAAGAAGTTGAAAAATTAATTGATAAAATAAAAAATACTAATTTATTTTATCAATCTGATGAGGATGGTAATACAGCCTTAATTTTAGCTGCTGATGCAGGTTTAGAAGAAGCTTGTTTAAAACTTATTCCTAAGATGTCTGACGAGGCTATTAATACAATCGAGAATATACGTGGTCAGCCTGCATTAACAAAGGCTATGTGGCGTGATTTAGATAATGTTTGTATAGAGCTTATTCCAAGAATGTTTGAGGAAAATATTAACGCTATTGATAAATTCGGAAGGACATTGTTAATGCTTGCAGCCAAAAAAGGCATGATAGCAGTTTCTCTAGAGTTTATTAAGCTGCGGCCACCTGAGATGATTATTCGTACTGATAATAATGGGAATATGGCTGCAAGCTACGCAGATACAGATAAAGTGTTTGCCGAGGTAAGGGAATTATTGCAAGAAAAACAACAAAACTTATTAAAAAATTTAGTTTCATTTCTAAATAAAACTTTTTCAAATAACAATGGTTTAGATAATTTTTTTAAAATTGCATATGCTACAAAATTCTATAAAAAAGTGAAAGTAAATAAGGAACTATTAGCATCTTATTTACAAGAACAAAATAATAATCCTGAATCTATTATAATAACGATGAATAATTTTATGAAATTATTCCCATTTGCCATTGCAGGAGTATGTAAAAAATTCAATCGGATTCTAAAACCCCTTTTTTACATTTATCATGCTTACCAAATGAAGCAATATGTTGTATTATCTCCCACTTAGAAAATGAAAAATGGGGGAAACACCTGAGCTTTCAGCAATTTTGGCTAAAGTCGGAGCGTTTTTCGTATTATCATCCCAACCCATACGCATTTTAACGGTTACCGGCAACTTAACCGCTTCAACGGTAGCTTCAAAAATTTTAGCTGCCAGCTGCTCATCCCTCATTAGAGCCGAGCCTGAATAACCGCCTACTACTTTTTTCGCCGGACAGCCAAAATTAAGATCGATAATTTTTGCCCCCATACCCTCATTCATTTTAGCAGCTTCTGCTAT
>NZ_JAQCNX010000049.1:0-1871 GCF_036857515.1 Candidatus Rickettsia tasmaniensis
CATCGAGCCGAAATTACCCTGCCCGTCTACAAGCGGTAAACGCAAGGAAAAATCTTGTGCCATACGTACTAACGCGTCGTAAATAGCACTATCGCCGTGCGGATGGTATTTACCCATCACGTCACCGACTATTCTAGCGGATTTTCTATAAGGTTTACTAGCATGATTACCGGCTTCATGCATGGAATAGATAATTCGGCGATGTACCGGCTTTAAGCCGTCCCGAACATCCGGTATAGCTCTACTTACTATAACGCTCATAGCATAATCAAGATAAGATACTTTCATCTCATCTTCGATATTTACCGGTACTAAATTAGAAGAAGATTTATCAGTCACGATTACTTAGCCTTAAATTTAATGAATTATATTTAATAATAAAGACATAATAAATTTCTTTCAAGGATTGCTTGTATTTATAATCGTGGCATTGTTTCTAAGTTACCGATATCATTCCTGCAGGGCATTGTTGCACAGATGCCAATGTCATTCCTGCGAAAGCAGGAATCTAGTTTTTTAAGCAAATTATATACTAAATTTTTATGTAATTTTCTTTGTTTTATCATTTTTTACTGGATTCCCGCTTTCGTGTGAATGACATAAACGAGCCATACAACAAGGCCTTTAGTCGCTTACAATGACGACATCAACCGTTTCTAGGCAATAACATAATCGTAAGAGTTAACAAACTTTATTATATATTAGAATTATATACTTTCTAAATATAATGAACGCTGCTCTATTCTTGTTATCTCATCTACCGTTACCTGTTCTTCTAACCTTTGTTTAAACTTAGATCTTAGTTTTTCTAAATCTTTATTTTTCTTAGAGCACAGTAATAGTTTAGATAATAATTTATTATTTTTGTTGAACATGTAGTTGCTCCCGTGATTAAACTTAAATTGCTCAAGTTTTAACCACCGAAGATTTTAACTTCGGGTGGTTGGAGCGTTCAAAGAACCGTCACAGAACAGTTATAATAGCTTTTAGGTTTAAAGCTTACACTTTAAACCCTGTAACAACTATCGCCCCGACCATGAAATCGAGGATTATACCATTTTTATACGGCTGATAATACCGCTTAGGATAGAGGCTTTGAAACCCCGGAATAACGTCACCGCTATTCTTGCAAGAGATTTTAGCCAATTTTTTGAAATATCAATTAGCTATCCATGTCATTCCTGCGTGGATCAGTTTTTTCGTCATTGCGAGGAAAATTACATAGTAATTTGACGCAGCAATCTTGAGAAGAATTCCTGAGATTGCCACGCTCACTAACGTTCGCTCGCAATGACGACTTGATATCCACGCAACAAAACCTCCGCGGGAATGACATCGAGCTGGTTTTACCAAACCACTTAATAAAGCTTGTAGTTGATATAATGATAAATTTTAAGAATGTTCCTCTTCTTGCTGTTTATACCAAAGTTCGGCATAATAGCCTTTGTGCTGTAGCAAGGTTTTATGGCTGCCCTGCTCAACTATATAACCGTTATCTAAAACGATAATCTCATCTGCATCGATAATAGTTGAGAGTCTATGGGCAATGATAAGGGTAGTATGGTGAGCCGAGATCTCTTTAAGGCTTGCTTGAATTAGCTTTTCGGTTTTAGTATCAAGCGAACTTGTTGCCTCATCAAAAACATATATTGCTGGATTTTTTAAGATGGTTCTTGCAATTGCAATACGCTGTTTCTCACCGCCCGAAAGCTTTAAGCCTCTCTCGCCTACCTGCATCTCATACCCTTCGGGTAACGTGCTAATAAACTCATGAATATGAGCATTTTTTGATGCTGCTATAACTTCATCGTAGCTTGCTGCATTATTACCGTATGCGATGTTGTAATATATCGTATCATTAAACAGTACCG
>NZ_JAQCNX010000015.1:0-46675 GCF_036857515.1 Candidatus Rickettsia tasmaniensis
AATATTTTTTATAATTTTGACAATATGAGGTATCATATTTAATCCATTATTATCAACATCAAAACTATATAAAACACCGTTGACGGAAATAACATTTAAACTTCGCTTATTGTTATTATCAACTCCAACAAAAGGTACTAAAAAAGCAGCAGATTTTAGTTTCTTAGGATCTTGCCCATCATTTAAATCAGCTACAAACTTTACTTTCCCTGTTTCAGGATTAAATGCTGCTATTTGATCCAATCGTTTTAGAGATCTTCACAGAACCTAATATAAAATAGACTCCTTGCATAATCTCTTTCTAAAGGTAATTTGTATGTCGATCCGGTACTCGAATCCTTACATGGATTTGGCTACGCCCCGGCTCTATGTTCCGTGCCTCCTTCAAATTCCTCTTTATAAAATAGATTATGCAAGAAGTCTAATATTTATCTTATACAAAATTTTATTAAAAACTATGGGACTGTTAACAGTACTATAGTAAACTCAACCCTATTTTGTGACAGGCACGAAGGTAGAGCCTATATATATAATAGACGAGAGGATGAACAACGAAGCACAAAGTTCAAATCAGTTTACTATAGAACTATAAAAAAGACGGATAGAATGGTAGCGAGGGAGGGATTTGAACCCCCGACACACGGATTATGATTCCGTCGCTCTAACCAGCTGAGCTACCCCGCCAGGGGAAAAGTGTTTATATAATTTGTTAAGAAGTGTCATTCTAGATAAAAGCGGTTGCATGACTTGGAAAATGTACTTAGTGTCATACCGTAGCTTGACCACGGCATCCCCCAAAAAATAACTTAAAATATTAATAATTTAAATATTTTAAGCTGGACCCCATGATCAAGTCGCGGGATGACAATAAAAAAATTGATCCATGCAACAATTGACTAGCAACTTCTCAAATTTTATCTTAACGTTTAGAGAATTGTGTTTTCTTACGTGCTTTACGTTGTCCGTATTTCTTACGCTCTACTACCCTAGAATCACGTGTTAAAAGACCGCCTTTACGCAAAATAGCATGAAAATCCGGAGCAGATTTATCTAGAGCTTTAGAAATTCCATGTAAAATAGCACCTTTCTGTCCTGACATGCCTCCACCTTTAACAGTACAAATTATATCATACTGATCAATAGTTTTTGTTAAGACAAACGGCTGTAAGATAGTTTTCACATAAGTTTCAGAAGGAAAATACTGGGCTATTGTTTTTTTATTAACAACTATTTTTCCTTTGCCTACTTTAAGCCATACTCGTGCTATAGCATTTTTTCTTTTACCTGTAGCATAAAACTTGCCTAAATTATCTATTTTTTCTTTAGGAGTTTTTAACACTAAAGGTTCTTTAGTTAACTGCTTTTCTACTTTTTCTGTTTTAATTTTTAACTCGGGCATATTCTATTACTTTTTATTTTTTGGATTTTGGCTTGCAAAATCATAAACAGTAGGTTGCTGTGCCATATGAGGATGAGCACCATTTGCATAAACATACAAATTACTCATTTGCTTAGCACCTAAAGCATTTCTTGTAATCATTCTTTTTACGGCCATTTTAATAACTCTCTCAGGGTGTTTACCACTTAAGATTTTACCTGCCGTAGTATCTTTTATCCCACCTGGAAATCCTGTATATCTGTAATATATTTTTCCGTCTTTGGGATTCGCTTTTTTACCTGTTAATTTTACATGCTCCGCATTTATTATGATTATATTATCACCACAATCTAAATGAGGTGTAAAGCTAGGCTTATGCTTACCGCGTAGCATATTAGCAACACTGCTAGCGAGTCGTCCTAGTACAATATTTTTTGCGTCTATGACCCACCATTTCTTTTCAATTTCCGATGGCTTTGCCGAGTAAGTTTTCACAATAGTATCTTTTTAATTAGAATTTAAAATTAAAGAAGCAAGCAACATATTTAATAGCATTAATACCCGCTATCTGTCAAGCTAAATATAATTTATTTACTTCCGAATATTATTTTTCTATCGGTAGAAAAATATAAATTATTATTTGCTCTTAGCCCATAATAACGAATATTTTTTATAATTTTGACAATATGAGGTATCATATTTAATCCATTATTATCAACATCAAAACTATATAAAACACCGTTGACGGAAATAACATTTAAACTTCGCTTATTGTTATTATCAACTCCAACAAAAGGTACTAAAAAAGCAGCAGATTTTAGTTTCTTAGGATCTTGCCCATCATTTAAATCAGCTACAAACTTTACTTTCCCTGTTTCAGGATTAAATGCTGCTATTTGTCTAGCATTATTTGTTACAAATAGGCTATTACCGATTAAAGACATTGATTGAATATCCTCGGCATTTACCTGCCAAATCACACTACCAGTTGCTACATTAAGCTTCATAAGCTTACCAAGACCGGTTGCTATATACAGATTCATATTATCATGAACGGGAGTACATAAAATACTTGATTCGTCAAAATCCGGTATAGCTGTACGATCATTAAGATTTGCAAACTCAAAATTCCATTTTACTTCACCGTTTGTTATATTTAAGGCAAGTATTTGCCCGGAATTATAAGTTACTATTACATTGTCATACTGTACTATCGGCGTCATAAAATAACTAGCCGACAAAACTTCCGCTAGGCTTTCGTGTTCCCATACGGTTTTTAAAGTTTCTGTATTTAAGGCAATAGTTTGATTACTGATAGTTTGCACTAAGACAGTATCATCATTGAGCACAATAGGCTTAATTCTCATAATATCCGGAAGTTCTTTTCTAATTATTTCATAACCTGATTTTGCATCTAGCACTACTAACAACCTTGAACCGTATGTTACGTATAATTTTCCGTTATGGTGTAAAATTCCGCCACCTATATAATTATCTTTTTTATGTCTACTTAAATTATAAGACCAAATAATCTTATTTTTCTCTATAGAAAATGCAGAAATATTCGATCTAATATCCAATGCATAAATCATATCGCCTATAAAAACCGGCTCAGTAATCGTTTTGCGTCTAGCGAAACTATACTGTTTATTCTTAAGCATATTTGCATTAAATGCATATATATTTGCATTAGAATCTAAATATATAGGCTCATGAGTCTGAATTGCTAATTTAGGAGTCAACTCAACAATATTTTTTACCCTTTTTGGTCCAAGCCCGTTACATGAAATTAAAATAAACGATAATAACAGAAGTGCTATTTTTTTTGTCATATTTTTCCTTAAGTACGAATTATTATTTATTTAAATTTACAAGCAATGCTTTAGCCTGATCTTTTATTAGATCAGATACATTATTTGAAATTAATAAATTTTTTAGATTTTTTTCTGCTTGCGGTTTCATATTATTCTTAATATCCCACATAGCTTTTATAATAGTTGCTGTAGCCCAAAAAGGTTTTTTCTTGTCATCAAAATAGTTTAAATATTTGGTCAATTTCTCTTTATCTTGAATATCTAGATTTTGATCATCAATAACAAGACCACACCATGAAACACGTGCATAAGAAGTAGAAATTTCGGAATATTCTTTATTTTCAATAATTTTATTAAGCAGGTCTTTCGCTTCTGAATATTTTTTTTCTGAAATCTTTATGGCTACTTGTTCTAATGCAGCTATTTCTTTGATTTTAGTATTACTAGTAGTAACTAAATTCTCTAAAGTGTTAAAAACTAATTCTTCATTATCTTTTGTTGTTTCCAAACCAACAGTCTTAACAAGAATATCTCCGTTTTTTTGGTTATTTTTAATTCTTTTATCTTTATTATTATTAATAACAACCATTATAGTAATAGCTATTATAGAAATGATTATTATTATAGGTAAAAGCTTTTTGAAAAAAATTAACCTTTTTTCTTCATTTTGATCACTCAGTACTTCATCCAAAATATCAGTCATATTTTATTATTTTTATTTATTTTTACAGCCAAATTTAATCTTGGCATCTTCTGCCATTTTCTTGGATACGGCAGTTCTATTAGTTGGAAATTCCTTATCAAGCTTAGCAAGCATATTACATGCTTCCTGAGTTTTTTTTAGTTCACCTAAGGAAAGTGCTAACTTCAATAACCCATCGGAAGATTTTACCCCTTTCGGTGACTCTTTATAGCCTTTTAAATAGTTAACCGCTGCCCCGTTATAGTATTTTTGTTTAAAAAAGCATTCCCCATACCAGAAATAAACATTACTAATTAGCGAACTGTTAGGATATTTTTGGATAAAATTTTTAAACTTATCTTTTGCTTCAGTAAGTTTATTATCTTTATAAGCAGCAAGAGCTAAATCGTAGGCTTGCTTATCAGGAGCTATATCCTTATTAACCGCAATAGGTTTTTTAGGAGCATTATCCGGCATATCTTTAAGCAAAGCTATATCAAAAACATCTTGTTTTTTTGAATCACCGGCTTCTAAAACTTCAGTATTTTCTTCTTGATTTGAAATATTTGAGTTCTGCGTTAGCATATCAATTTTATGCTGTAAAACCTCAACTTTACCGATTAGCCTTCTGATTTCTTGTTCCTGTTCATCTAGTCTATTTTCAAAATCATTATTTGCTGCATATTTTAAAGGCTTTCCTTTAATAGTTTCGCTTTCTCCGAAAGAAAACATAGAAAATAAAAAAGTAAATAATAAGATAATCAGTTTCATATATTTTTTAAAAATTTATAATTTTTTTATAATACCGAAAATTTTTTAATATTCCACACAATTTTTTATATTTCAATACTACCGTCATATGTAAAAGTTATTGTTATGGTGGTACCTTCATTTATCTTACTTTGCAAATCAAATTTACCGTTCATAAGTTCAATCAGCTTTTTAGTAAGCGGCAACCCAAGACCGGTACCTTCATATTTTCTACTAAGCTCACTATCAATTTGACCGAACGCCGATAAAGTTTTTGGGATATCTTTTTCCTCAATACCGATACCGGTATCTATAACTTTTATATATACTAATTTTGCTAACGCATCTTTTTCAAGTGCAATAGTAACACTTCCTCCGGAATTTGTAAATTTCACGGCATTTGATAAAAGATTTAAGAATACTTGTTTTAGCCTTTTTGGATCAGCCTTTATAACCACATGCTCCTTCGGTAATCTACTAATTAAAGCCACTTCGGCTTGATCGGCACGAGGCTTAACAAGTATCAGCGAAGAACTAATTAATTTATTTAAATCAAGATCTATACTATCTACTTTTAATTTATCGGCAGAAGCTTTAGAAAGATCTAAAATATCATTAATCATACTAAGCAAATGCTTACCGGCATCATTTATATCTTTAATATAATTTTTACTTTTTTCTGCATCTCTTTCCGACATAAGAATTTCCGAAAAGCCTATTATAGCATTAAGCGGTGTACGCAATTCATGACTAATATTAGCAAAAAACTTTGTATTTGAAGAGCTGGTTTTTTCTACTTTTACTATTTGAGCTTTTAAATTTCTATTTGTTTCAAGCTGCTCCTCAATAATTTGTCTAGCATAGTTAGTATTACTAATAATTATAGTGCAGAATATTATAAAAATAATGATAAAAGTTATAAAAACCTTTTGCTCAAGAGAGGTTATATTTTGCCACTGGCTGGTAATATTAGTGTTAATCTCAAATACTGCATCTACGGGAAAATCTAAATTATTATCTATAACAGGGATATAGCTAGTAACAAAAGAAGCCTCTTCCACTGTTAAATCACTTTCATTTTCTATTACTACCCTTGGTAATAATATATGACTTGTAATACCTTCAAAAGCATCTCGAAGCGGAGCTTTTGAAGTAAAGGATTTTAAAAAAAATTTATCGATTTTTGCGGTAACTATCTCAACCAAACTATCATCTTTATAATTGTCTACACTATACATATGTAACATATTACTAGTGATGAATTTATTACCTTTGAGATCGTAGAGAGAAATATTAATATTAAGATTGGTGAACCATTGAGCGGTAATCTTTACAAAATTAATAAAATCTTGATCTTGTAATAGTTTTAAATAATCGAATTTATGTAATTTACTAATTACGTTCTGATGAGTATTCCAAATATTATCAGTGTAAAGTTCCACAATTTTAGTATGTTCCAAAGCCACTTGTTTTACTATCATTTCTTTTATCATAAAATAACGATAAAACATCATATTTATGACAATATTAAGAAACAATATAATAAATGACAATCTTACTATATACTTATTATGGTTCATTATAAGACCTAGTAGTTATTTTTAACTCAACTGATGTCATCCCTGCAGAAGGCTTGCTTGCATACCAAATCGTCATTGCGAGTGACTAAAAGGAGCGTGGCAATCTCATAAACCAGGGTTCCTGAGAGATTGCGTACGTACAAAACTTACAGTTTTTCCGTAGCTTATGACGAAGAATCTATCCATGCAGCAAAACCGAGAATGATATTATCCTCTCTACTTATCTTCTTGTTTAACTCTCTCTTTTGTTTCCAGCTTCTTATTAAGAATCAACCCTGTAATTACATCATAAGCACGAGCAAATTGATAATCTTTTTTGTATAATTCCGATAATTCATTCTCTTCTTGTTTATTATTTTTGGCTTTTGTTTCTTTTTTGCTATCTTTATTTTTAGATGAATTATCTTTGTTTTTTTCATTATCATTCTTCAAATAATTTTTTAAAGAACTCTCAGAAAAACGCTTATCTATTTTTTTCACTTCTGGATACTCAACTTTCGCCGGCTCAATTAAAATATCAGGCTCTATTCCTTCTGCTTGAATAGAACGACCGCTTGGGGTGTAATATTTAGATATAGTCAGTTTTACGGCAGCCCTAGAATTGATTTGCGTTAAAGCCTGAACTGATCCTTTACCGAAAGACTTAGTGCCAAGTATTATTGCTCTTTTATGATCTTGCAAAGCTCCGGCAACTATTTCCGAGGCAGAGGCAGAATTACCGTTTATTAAAACTATCATAGGTACTTTGGGAGCTTTTAACGAAAACTCATTTGCTTTAGTTTCGCTATTACTTGATGTAGTTCTACCTTTTGTTGTTACAATTACACCGGAATCAATAAAATAATCACTAACAGCAATAGCTTGATCGAGTATACCTCCGGCATTATTACGTAAATCTAGAATTATACCTTTAAGGTCATCTTTACTCTCAGTTTTTAACTTCTTTACTGCTGCCTTCAGCTCAGAAATTGTTGACTCATTAAAAGTAGTTATACGTATATATGCAATATTATTTTTTTCTAAATGTGCTTTTATCGGCTTGATTTTTACTATTTCGCGAGTAAGCTCTAGCTCTTGCGGTTTTGCCTCTTCTTCCTTAATTATCAACAATTTAACCTTAGTACCAGGCGTACCACGCATCTCTTTTATAGCTTTATTAGGACCAAGCGTAGAGACTAACTCGTCATTCACGCCTACTATATAATCCCCACCTTTAAGCCCTGCTTTGAAAGCCGGCAAATCGTCAATAGGCGATATTATCTTAATTGCTCCGCTATCATACATTATTTCAACACCGATTCCGCCGAATTCACCTTTTGTAAAAGTAAAAATATCTTCTAAATCCTCATCGGTATAATAGCTTGAATGAGGATCAAGTGAGTTTAACATACCGTTAATTGCTTCATCTATCATTTTCTGCCTATCGGGTACCTGTACATAAGCCTTTTCGATACGTTCAAATACGTCTTGAAATTGCTTATAAGCTTCCTGATTTGATATTTTATTTTCAGTTTCTTTTTCTCCTTCTGCAAATGCACAAATAGAATTTATAATAAAAAATAGTGTTATAATTAAACGTAATAACATAATACTCCAAATATGTGTGTTTTTTAAGCAAAGCGTCATGGCGAGGAAAATTACGAAGTAATTTGACGAAGCAATCTCAGGATATTTGACGAGATTGCCGTGTCGCTTACGGCTCCTCGCAATAACGATTAAATATCCAGCTCACTAATAATTTTATCCATTTTAACTAAAGCCTGTTCATAAATAAATTGAAATCTTTTTTCCGGCTTTTTACCCATTAAATCATCTACTATTTTATCGACATTTTGAAAATCTTCTAAAGTTACCTTTAAAAGCGATCTTTTTTCCGGATGCATAGTAGTTTCCTTTAATTGTGCAGGCATCATTTCACCGAGACCTTTAAACCTACCTACTTCAATTTTAGCTTTACTAGCTTTTAATAATTTATCCGTTAACTTAGCTTTTTCCTCTTCATCGTCTGCATAATAAGTTTTATTAGACTGCGTTAAACGATAAAGCGGAGGCTTAGCTAGATATAAATGCCCCTCTTCTACTAATTTCGGCATTCGTAAAAAAAAGAAAGTCATTAATAGCGAAGCTATATGAGCACCGTCAACATCTGCATCAGTCATAATAATTATTTTTTCGTAACGCAGATTTTCTTTTTTATAATTCTTTAAACTACCGCAGGCAAGAGCTATTTCTAAATCTTGTATTGCTTGATTATTAACGATTTTCTCAAGCGTAGAACTCGCAACATTTAGAACTTTACCCCATAGCGGTAATACTGCTTGCGTTTCTCTATTACGTGCTTGTTTTGCAGAGCCTCCTGCCGAATCACCTTCTACAATAAATAATTCCGTCCCTTCAGGTGAAGTGCGTGTGCAATCGGCAAGTTTACCGGGTAAACGTAATTTTTGAGTGGCATTTTTACGGGAAATATTTTTTTCGTTTTTCTTACTGATTCTAAACTCAGCAATGCTAATTACATGCTCAAGTAAATTAGTAGCTAAAGCTTTATCGCTACTAAGAAAATGGTCAAAATGATCTTTTATTATATTCTCGACCGGTTTACTTACACTGTTTGATACTAATTTTTCCTTAGTTTGTCCTTGAAAAGACGGCTCAGCTATAAAAATAGAAAGTACGACACTTGCGGTTTCTAAAATATCCTCAATAGTTAGATTAGCAGCTTTTTTATTCCCTATCATTTCACCATATGCTTTAAGCCCACGTAAAATAGCCGACTTAAGTCCTTGCTCATGTGTTCCTCCTTGAGGAGTCGGAACAGTATTACAATATGATTGAATAAATGCCGAGCTATCGTTATTTTGCCAACAAATTGCCCATTCAAGTTTTATCCTGTCCGGTGTAGACTCTATATTACCTGCAAAAATTCCCGGAATAACTAAATTATCTAAAGTTATTTTTGAACTTAAATAATCTTTTAAACCGTTCGGGAAACTTATTAATGCCTTTTTAGGTATATCTGACGGTACTTCTACTTCGCATGCCCATTCTATAGTAACACCGCGATATAAATAAGCTTTTGACCTTGCAAGCTCATAAATCTTTTTAGGATTAAAATGTAATTTTTCACTAAAAATTTCTGGATCGGGAGTGAAATTTATTGATGTACCTCTTAGCCTTTTATATGCTTCTTCACATATTAAATCAGTTAATTTTTCTCCTTTAGAATAACTTTGGCTATATAATTTACCTTGTTTATAAACCTTTATTTCTAAATGTTTAGATAAAGCATTTACTACCGATATTCCAACACCATGCAATCCGCCTGCAGTATGATAAACATTATTTGAGAATTTACCTCCTGAATGAAGAGTAGTTAAAATTACTTCTAAAGCTGATTTGTCAGGAAATTTAGGATGATTATCAATAGGGATACCGCGACCGTTATCAAATATAGTAATACTATGATCATGATGCATTTTTATCGTGATGATACTTGCAAAGCCGGCGACTGCTTCATCCATAGCATTATCCAGCACCTCAGATACTAAATGATGCATAGCATTTGAATCAGTACCCCCGATATACATCCCCGGTCTTTTACGAACAGGCTCAAGCCCCTCTAATACTTCAATATCTTTTGCACTATAGTTATTATCGACTAGCTTATTTTTCTTTTCTTTGTTAAAGCTGAATAAATCGCTCATATATTAGAGATTTAATTAATTATTTTCTCTCCTAAATTAAACTATTTAACATAGAAAAGCAATTAAGCTTTAAAGAAATTGTTTGAAAATTCTACGTCATTGCGAGGCAAAACTGTAAGTTTTGACGAAGCAATCTCAGGATTTTATACTATTTCATGAGATTGCCACGCTCCTTACAGTCGCTCGCAATGACGATAAAAATAATCTTATCAATTATATCCCTTAGCTTTGATTAATATACAAGCTATGTTAGCGTTTCCTTGAGCTAATGCAATATCTAATGGATATTGGCACTCATCATTTAGAGTCGAAATTTTAATACCTCGTATGACCAAAAATTTTGCTAAATAGTAATTATCGTTATAAATAGCAGCAGTTAGTAATGTCTCACCGCTTCTACCTTTTTCTTGCAATATAGAATAAACGTCAAGTAACGCACGCAACCCAAAAAGATTGTTTCTATCCACTGCTCTAAAAGCATTCTCTACTGCACTATAATAAGATAGATTGGCATAAATATCTTTCTTTTTATTTATATCATTATCATATTTAATAAAACTCTCTACAACTTTTCTTCTTTCAGCACTTGCTATCCATTCTTCTTTCTTTTGGCACAGCTCTATATATGCATACATATCCATCTGCTCTAAAGTTGCCTGCTCTGTTAGTTTACCAAGAACTATATCATCATCAGGTAAAAGTAACATTTGTGTTTCATCTTTAACAAATTTTGTTACCAATTCCGATGTTTCATTATTTACGTTATTATCTTGTTTTTGAATCGTGACATTTGGAGAGCTTACCGGAGATGATTTCTCTTGATTATTTGTAGTTTGATTATTATTAATTTGCTTCTCTAAAGGCTGAAGTTGATTCGGCTTCACTACAACAACGGGTATAAGCGGCGTATTCCAATCTTGTTTTTTTGGGACATCTGAAACAGCTACAAATGTCTCTTGTGAGTTATTGAGTTCCACCGAAGAATCGGTTGTAGGAACTACTTTAGACGGAGTAGTAACGGGTGTATTTGGGCTAGTCGGTGTTATAGGCTGTGTAGAAGGTTGATTTGTAGGCATTACCGGAGGTGCAGGTACATTACTAGGTACTGCCGGAGTTCCTGCAGGAGGTACTGTTGTCGGCATAGTACTTGATGTAGTATCTTGGGTTACCGGCGGGCTAACCACAGGCGGAGAAACAGCAGGCATATTAGGTATAGAGGGCGGTGCTATCGGTGCTACGCTTTCTTCCTCTTTATTAGCATCAGGAGGGGGATTAAGCGGAATAGGCTTATGCACAGGCGGCAAATTGTTTGGTTTATATATTTGCACCGGTCGCTGCGGAGGCACTACATAACTTCCTGCTTGAGCCGGAGGCATAGATACTATCGGTCTCGGTACGTTAGGAGTTATAATATTAGAAGCTAAATTTGTATCATTATGCTCATTAGAAGCAACTTGTTCTTCATGCATTTCATTACTTGTAACACTAGGTAACGTTGCACTACCAATAGCTATAAAAGGTTTAGATGCCTCGGCTTCATTAGATTCCTGAATGTCATGAGAAGCTAAATTTACACTACTTTCATGACTGGGATTTGTATGAACGTTATCACTTGTAGCACTAGGCAATGCTGTATTACCGACATCTATAAACGGCTCAGCTTGTTCATTGTCATTAGGCTCTTGGGAAGCTAGCTTTGGTTCTTCTTGATGGGCTGCTTTAGTTTGTTCATTTGCTTGTTTAGGGGGTATATCTTTCTTTTTTGGTTTACTAAAAAATTGCTTAAATTTATCAAAAAAAGAAATATCAGCACTAGAGCGAACATCCTTATCTTTAGTATCTACTTCGGCAGCCGGCAATGATGGCGGAGGTGAAGCATAACTTTGAACTGTCACTAATAATAGATTTATAAAAAATAATATCTTACATAATTTATTTAACATATAATTCCTTATTAAATAATTTATTTGATAGCAGGAGGTTATTCGATGTCATTCCTGCGAAAGCAGGAATCCAGGGTAAAGCGAGATAAATCGAGCTTTTAATATTAAAAACTTACTGTATATATACCTTTTAATTGCTGGATTCCCGCTTTCGCGGGAATGACATAAACGAGCCATACACCTCCCCCCGCTGCAATGACATTCACTCCCCTACCTCTTACTATTCTGCACCAATTCCTTTATCTCAATCTCTACTAACTCTTTAACAAGTACAGGTAGATTTTTATCAAGCCAAGCTTTAAGTTCTGGTTTTAACATCTCAACGACTAATTCTTCAAGTGCATTTTTAGATGAGATATTATTATCCAGCTTTTTATCTTTAATAGTATCGGTAAAACTTTTAAAAATATCACCTACCTCTTCAGCAGATTTAGTTGATATTAACTTTTCTTCTTCATCTTGATTTACTATTTCCGTTAGCTCTAATACATCTTCATCTTCGCTATCATTTTCATGAATAGGATTTTTACGCTCGTTTATTACTCCTTTAATCGATTGTAATATGTCTTCTATCGACATATCTTGGTTCTTTTTATTTTCCTTACTCACGTTAGAAACCTATAAACAGTTTCTTTTTAATAGTCTTAAACTCTTCTTCAGGACTAAAATATTTTACTTTAAGTTTTAAACTTTGAGCCGTTAGCTCGCCGGTTAACAATTTCATTTGATATGCCGCAAGTACTGAAGATTTATACGCATCCACACGAGTTATTTTTGCTTCGTATAATTTTTCTTCGGCAGTTAAAACATCTAATATTGTTTTAGATCCGACTATTTCCTCTTGCACAGTACCGTCATATGATATTTGAGCAGCATCCACTCCTTGATTAGCGGCAACAATACGAGATTTTGCTGCTTCAAATCCCTCCCACACGCTTACAACCCCTGCTTGGGTCTGCTTTATCGCACTATCAAGCTGAACTGCACTATTTCTTGTTTGATTTTTAGCCGATCTGATTCTTGAATATTGAGCTCCTCCCTCAGGATAAATAGGGATATTTACCGAAAGAGTAGTAGTATAGCTTCTATTATTTATAGCATTTACATTTCTAGCATTTATATCATCTTGTGGATTGTAGTATGTGCTACCGGATTGCAGTTGCACACTTACTTGCGGTAATAATTTCCCTTTTTCTGCCATTTCTAAAGCTTTAGCCGCAGTTACATTATGCCTTGCCGAATCAATATCAGGATTGAGCTTAGCAGCTCTTCCGGTTAACTCCTCTAATGAAGCAGGTAACATTTTAGGTAACTCAGGCATAGTTATATTAGTCGGCTCTATTCCAAATACTCTAATAAAATTTGCTTTTTTTCCTTGAAAATCGGCATAAGCAGCCAGTTTATTCGTTTCTGCTGCTGCAAGCCCCGCTCTTGCGGTTGCTATATCTACTTCCGTTGCTTCTCCAAGTCTTAATTTTTCCTCAACGGTGTTAACTTGTTGTATGTTAGTGCGAACTCTACTTTCGGAAATATCATATTTCGCTTTGCTCTCAAAACAATCAAGATACGCAGTTATTAAATTTAATAATATTTTTTGTTCACCGGCATAATATGCACCCCGTGCGACTCTAAATCCTGCTTGAGCAGCTTTAAGAGCCGCAACGCTAGAACCACCATTAAATAGAGACTGTTGAATTGTTAATGCACCTTGATCACTATCTGTTTCCCTTGGAGTAAGACCAAGCCTATCAGCATATTTTTTATTATATTTAGTCTTATTATTTTGTCTATTAATCTGTAATCCGGCACTAGGCATAAACCCCGAAAAAGCTCGCGGGAACTGCTCAATCGAGTCTAAAAACTTAATTCTAGTAGCTTTCAGCTCCTCATTATTCTTATATCCTTCAGTTAAAGCTTCCTGCAAATCAACTGCTGCAACCAAACTAGTTAGTAATAATGTAACAATAAATGTAGTTAATTTACGCATAAATTTCTTGAATAATTGATAATATGTTAGTTAGATTAGTTTAATCTTTCAAGAATATACCGATATCCTAATAAAACAATATAAATCTATTGTAGCAATGTTAGCACGTAATATAACAAAAATTAATCTCAAGGGCAATGATAACTATTTTACATTTTATTTTACGATTATAAAGCTTTAAGATTAATTAATATTTGATAACAAAATAATAAATTTTATGTCTATAATTGATTTTTCTAGTTTCAGCGGATTAAATAAAGAACAACAAAGACTTTTAATAAAATTAAAAGGTTTTACAAAATCTTTTAAAATGAATGTAAAAGATTTAGAAGATCATTTATTTTATATTTTACAAAATTCTTTAAATGAATTAGCTCACACTGAAAATATCGATGTAGCAAAAATAGAAAAACTTTTTAATAGGACAATCCAAGAATCTATAACTACTTTATCTGAAGCGCTTGAGAAAGCATATCAAGAACAGTTAAAAACAAAAGATATCTTTTTATTTGACAGGATTATTGTAGGAAAATGTTTAAATGTTTTAGAACAAATTTTAAAATTTCAGCAAGAATTAGATAAACTCTATCCTGGAGCTTCTAAAAAAATTATAGAATCATTAGACAATGATATTAGTCGGGGTTATATCGACTCAAATACCGATGCTTGGAATATTTATACAAACAAGCGGAATACTTGAAAAAGTAAATAATCTTATTGACTCTGAAAAAATTATTGCCAAAAATAACAAAATTGCATAATGATATAAAAGAAATAAGGGAAGAGGCTAAATCTCATGAGAAGCTTGAAAACATCTATGAAAAAGCGAAAAAAGTTGCCGCAATTTCAGAAATATCAAAAGAACCGCCTCAAAAAATTATTGAAATAGCAAATACAAACCCTAATAACCAAGCTTCACTAGAGAATGTTGTAAAAGCTGCTAAAGCTATACCAAAAAGCAAAGATGAAGTAGAAGAAAAAATAACAGAACTAAAAAGTAATATTGAAAGTGCAATTCCACAAGATATAAATATTGACAAATTAAGCTCTGTAAAGAATACTATTTCTGGTAATCTAAATGAAGCTAAAACAGAATTATTAAAAGTATTAAATCCGGAAGCTTCTTGTGGCGAAAAGATAGAATCCTTATGTAAAGCAACAGAAAAAGCTACGGAAATTGCAAGCGACATAAAAAAAAATAATAGGAGTAATACCAGGGAGTCAAGAACTCGGAAATGTTATAAGTCTAACAATAAAAACTAACTTATTACCGCCTCCGGTCTTAGCAATTGCAAAGCTAACTCCTGATATAGCTAACTTAGTTAATATAGGTAAAGCAGTGGTTACTATACTTTCTAAAACACACAACTTAACGCAACAACAAGGAAGAGCAAAATAGTGTCTAATTCTAATACTCATATTTTAATTGCCATAGGTTGCTTAGCATTATTATTAATATTTTTAATGTATAAGAAAATAGCAGCACGTAAAAAAAATATATTACCTGCTGAAGGAGATAATATTGATGATTCGCCAAATGTTGCCCTTAATAGTCAAAAACCAGAAAATAAAAAGCTGACATTACAAGAAAGAATAGAACTATCTTGGAAATTCCTTTATAACATCACGGAAGTTATTTTAAATAAATTCTCTAAAGAAGATGTTATTCAAGTGAATAAATGCGGTCAAGTTTTATTTGAAAATGGCGTTAGATATGAACATGTAGTCGATCTTGCAATCCCTCAAGTTAAGTCTCATACTCAAACAGTTGAACAAGAACAATCTAAAGGGAAAAAAGCCTTAGGGGTCTAATTCTTTTCTTTAAAAAGTAGTATTTTATACTTTTCTTTAAAGCATGTTTAAAATCAATTATGTTTTTTATCCTTTACTTATATACTAATATAACTATTTAGGAGTTTATTCCTAAAAAAGCTTACTATTTAGGAAAAAACTCCAATTAAGTTAGATTATAAAAGGCAGCATTCTTAGCTAAATAGGTAAATTTTATTTAAACTATGTCTAATATATATCTTGTTACTATATCATTTAATAATGGAGAATTTTTTAGTCCTACAAAAAATAAATTGGTTTTTTATGCAGTAATTCCTAATAAAGATGCTTTGCATGCTTCACATTTAAGCTATCATACATTGAAAGATAAAGATGAATTAGAGCAATTGGGCGTAATAATTAGTTTAAAATAACAGCAGACTATGTTAGTGAAATACCTATTGATATCGAAAAAAATATTGAAAATGCAAAATTTCTCTATTTATATCCTATTTCATGGTCAAAAGCTTATGAAGAGCAGCTTGTATTACGTACAGATGAGGGGAGATATCTACCTTTATATATAATAAATGATAAAGACCGATATCTCGGAGGAACAATTACTTCTTGGCAAAATGATTATGCGGCGGCTTACAGCTTATAGCTTTCAAGCTATAAACATTAGAACCTTTAATGGAAAAACAATTAGCAGAATTAGATAGTGATATTTCTATAAAAGGAAGAAAAATTAGTAAGCGAATACAAAAATGTTTAAAAAAGAAAGTTTTTTATCCTATAGCAGAACCGTTATCAAGAAACTCCTATGCACGTTCTAATTATTCAAATTGTCCATCTTGTAAAAAAGATTAGCAATTCAAAACAACGTTTCATGAAATATTTGATTATAAATGTAATAAATGCCTTTTATTAGGTTATGAGAACTTCATAGTTAGCTTTTTGTTGCCTAGAGATACCTTACATATTCTTAATAACGCCGGTTTAAACAAATCCGTTAACTTGATGCTCCCAGAGTCCCTTAAAAGTGCCGTCTTCTACGATCTTGCCTTTATCCATAACAATAATTCTATCCATATGCTTGATAGTAGATAATCTGTAGGCTATAGCAATTATTGTTACATTCTCAATATCAAGCATGGTATTAATAGATTTATGTACTTCTTGCTCTGTATGGCTTATCAAGGCTTGAAGTTGCTTCATCTAAAACCAAAATCGGAGCGTTTTTAAGAAAATAGCACGGGCAATTGCTATACGTTGCCTCTGTCCGCCACTTAGCTTTACTCCTCTCTCACCGACAATGGTGTTATATTTTTCCGGTAAACTTTCATAAATTCATGGATATTGGCAGCTTTGGCGGCATTTTCTATTTCCCAAGGCGAAGCATTCTCTTTTGCATATCCGATATTCTTACCTACTGAGCGATGAAAAAGCATAATATCTTGAGGAATTAATGATATCTGCTCCCACAGGCTGTCAGAGGAAGTTATCGTAAAGGCTTTGGTTATCGATTATAATATCGCCAATTCCGGCTTTAAAATTTTTCAATAATAATGCAATTAAAGTGGATTTACCGCTACCTGAATGCCTAACAACACCCACTTTCTCACCGGCTTTAATATGCAAATTAAGAGACTGGAATACACTACTCCCCTCTTTATAAGCAAACGATATATCCTTAAATATAATCTCCCCTTTGAAGATTTTTAATTCAGCAGCATTCTCTTTATCTATAGTACCTTGTGGGATTTGCATGATTGTAAAGGCGGAGCGAAACGCTGCTATATCTTCTAAAAAGTTTTTAAGTTCCATAGTGGCATGCCACGAATTTTCAGTAACTAAAAAAGTAAGGGACATAATAAAAGCAATATCGCCGATACTAATTTCACCAAGATTACGTTAAATGAATTACACAAATACACCTGTTAAATATACCCAATATACTAAACTGAGTATTATACAAATAATTAAATCATATTTGTAATATTTTATTGTTAGAGGGTTATGTACATTATGGTAATAATCATTTACTTTATTTAATTCTCGCTGCTTTGCTGCAAACGAAAAAATAGTAAAGATGTTTATAATACAATCAGCTACTATACCAAGAATCTTGCTTATCTTGTTCCATTTTAGCAAGTTTAGTAAAAAACTGTAAAGCAAGCAGTAAGTCAATAGCCATAAAGGTACTAATGACAACAAATACTTTAATATTAGTAAGACCCCGTGCAATACCGGAAAGCAAGGTAATTAATAACGGTTTGCTTAATTGATACTCGATTGCTTGGTGCATTTTATAATAATTATCACCTATGCCCCGTACTCTTCCGACGATAGAACCGGAAAGGTTATTTTGAAAATAAGTATACAGCAAATTAAAACAGTGATTACATATTTTATTCATCATGCCTTGAAAGATATGAGGCATTGCTTTAAGTTGTGCAAAGTTATGAGCACGCCAAGCACCATCAAGTATAGCTTGTGCTGCTACAAACCATATTATCGGTTTATAACTTTGAGCAAATATAATCTTTTCATTTTGGGTAAATAAATCAAGCAAAAGCTTTACGGCATAATTATATATAATAGGATGAAAGCCGCTTGCAATAGGCCCAAGCATCATAACAAAATACCAGTATTTATACGGCTTTATAACAGACCATAAACAAGACACAGGATAAGTTTTGATTTTCATAAGTTGAGAAATGTATGTTATTCTTAGATAAACGCGACCTTATTACATGGCCCGTTTCATATCATACCTGCGTGCCCTTGTTGCATGACTCTTATGTCATTCCTGCAAAAGCGGGGATCCAGTACCTTAAAGCTTTATTTGAAAAGTAAAATTTATAAAAAAATTTTGGTCTAAAAGATTTTTTTGGAAAGCTCGATTTATCTCGCTTTACCCTGGATTCCCGCCTTCGCGGGAATGACATCGATCCTTAAGTTGTCACCCATGTGCGATCAACGGAATGACATTATTGTAGATAATCTATTAATATATTAGAAAGGTAGCTTTCATTCGTTCCACTCATTACGTAATTTAGCCTGATATTCTAAACTATCTAGATGTTTTATCTTTCCAGAGTCCAAAAGCGTTTTCAAACGCCTTATTATTGTGATCATTACTAGCAATGTAACTAGTTAAAGCTTGCCCAATAATTTTATCTCTTGATATTTTTTTCTTGGATAGTTTATCTAGAATTTTAATTTGCGAATCAGCTATATTAATAATAGTGCTCACATAATCTCCTTAGGATTTTTTCCTAATTGGGATATCATATCCCTATGATACATATTATTATCTTATATCATCCTTTAGATTTAAAATCTACAAATATTTCTCATTCTCTTCTTTAACCACAGCTATTAACTGCTCAACCGATAATACTTCTTGGTCAGTAGTTCCGAGCCTTCTAATCACTACTTGTTTATTTTCTTGCTCTTGTTTACCGATTACTGCAATCACTGGTATTTTTTGATTAGAAAACTCACGAATCTTATAGTTAATTTTATCAGGTGAGATATTAAAATCCGTTCTTACCCCGTTATCAATTAAAGCTTTCTGCACTTCCAAAGCGTAATCGTTCAAATCGCTGGTAATAGTTGCAATAGCAACCTGCACTGGTGCAAGCCAAAGCGGAAACCTACCTGCATATTCTTCGATCAATATACCAATAAAACGCTCAAGTGAGCCAAGGATCGCTCTATGTAGCATTACGGGTCTTTTTTTCTCTCCGCTTGCTGCAACATAGCTAGCGTCTAACCGCTCCGGCAAAACAAAATCCATCTGAAGCGTACCGCATTGCCATTGCCGGCCTATCGCATCGGTTAATACAAACTCAAGCTTCGGACCGTAAAATGCCCCCTCGCCCGGGTTTAGTGTATAAGTAAACCCTGCTTGTTCTACTGCTTCTTTTAAAGCATTCTCAGCCTTATCCCAAACTTCATCGCTCCCTGCTCTGATTTCAGGACGATCAGAGAATTTTACCTTTATATCAGTAAAGCCGAAATCCTTATAAACTTCAGTCAGTAATTTACAAAAACTAACCGTTTCATCGGTAATTTGTTCCGCAGCACAAAATATATGTGCATCGTCTTGCACTAAACTCCGCACCCTCATTAAACCGTGCAACGCACCGGACGCCTCATTACGATGGCACAAACCAAACTCCGACATACGAAGAGGTAAATCACGATAACTCTTGATACCTTGTTTGAAAATCTGCACGTGGCAAGGACAGCTCATCGGCTTCAAAGCTAATGTCTTGTCGTCTGTTTCTAACGTAAACATATCATCACGAAACTTGTCCCAATGTCCTGAAGCTTCCCAAAGGCTTTTATCGACCAAAACAGGAGTGTTAACTTCGGTATAACCGTTTTTACGAATCTTTTTCCTAATATACTGCTCAATGGTATTATATATACTCCAGCCTTTATCATGCCAAAATACCATTCCTTGAGCTTCTCCTTGGAAGTGGAATAAATCAAGCTCACGCCCAAGCTTTCTATGATCACGCTTTTCGGCTTCTTCAAGCATCAAGAGGTAACTATCTAGCTGCTCCTTCGTGGCCCAAGCAGTGCCGTATATACGCTGCAACATCTCATTACGACTATCACCTCGCCAATACGCTCCTGCAACTTTCATCAACTTAAAATGCTTAACAACCCCTGTAGAAGGAGCATGCGGACCTCGGCATAGATCAATAAAATTACCTTGCCTATATAAAGTAATTGGCTCACCTGCCGGAATCGAAGCAATAATTTCGGCTTTATAATGCTCTCCTATCGATTTAAAAAACTCTACGGCTTTATCCCTATCCCATAGCTCTCTTGTTACTTTCTCGTTCTTTTGTGAAAGTTCTTGCATTTTAGCTTCTACAACGGCTAAATCATCAGTGGTAAAAGGTGTATCACGAGCAAAATCGTAATAATAACCGTTTTCAATTGCAGGACCAATCGTTACCTGAGTTTCAGGGAATAGTTCCTTTACTGCTTCTGCTGTTAAATGTGCCGCATCGTGCCTTATTATCTCGAGACATTCAGGATCTTTCGCAGTTAAGATACGAAGCTTGCAATCATTTTCAATTACGATACTTAAGTCTTGAAGCTCACCGTTTATTTCAGCAACCATTGCTGCTTTAGCAAGTGACATTGAAATTGCATTTGCTACTTCATAGGCGGTAATGTTTTTTGCAAATTGTTTTATACTCCCATCGGGAAAGGAAATATTAATCATTCTTTTATAACTTATTTTTTCTTCAAATTTTTTACTTGTAGACCTTATCTCGTAGCTCTTATGTCATTCCTGCTTTTGCAGGAATGACACTTAGACTACTTTCTTTCTTGATCTATCATAGCCATGGCATTCATAAATTCTAATACTCTTGCATCACTAAGGATCTGATCAATAGCTTTATCGTTAAAGGTTAGTCCGGCGTCTTTACTTTTTACATCAACTACTAAAGATTCACCATCTTTTAATTCAGAATTTTTACTAAAAACTTCTATTGCCCTAAAGCCGTATTGCTTTATTACTGAAGATTGTTTTCCTAGATTTAAAGCAAATTCCTTAGAATCTTCTATTTTATTAAGCACCGGTACAATAGCATTATTAGTATAATGCACAAAATTATTTATAACTGCACTCGGATCCGATAATTTTATTACGCTTTCTAGATTCAGAGGATTATCTATAGTAGGCATATCAATATCAATAGCAAAATTAAAATCATCCATTACAAGATTAGTTTTACCGGATAATTTTTTTGCTTCAGGCTCAAACTTACCTTTTAAATTAAATTCGGAATTATTTATTTTTGCAAAAACACCCATTACTCTTTCCCCATCTTCTTGGGTAATAGGGCTAGTTAGTTTAAAAATTTTATCTAACTCAGCTCTTTTGTTTAAACCATTACTAAAGTAGCTTCCTAAAGCTTCAGCTGCCGTTTTTTGGTATGCTTCAGAAGGTTCTATAGTAGATTTAATATTTAAAGCAAAATCAAAAATTTTATCTTTTTCTATATTTAATTTATATAAATTACTTTCTACTTTTCCTTTTCTTTCAATATCACAAGCAAATAAAAACGGCTTACCTTTTACTAATTCTCCTAACATCTGCATAAAAATAACAGCATGCATATTCTCATTTTGCTTTTGATCTAGAGAAAAATTTTGAATTAATAATTTCCCAAGAGCTACTAACTCATCACTATATTTTAGTTTTAATTTGGAATTGTAAGAAATAGGTAAATTCAATATATCTAACTTTGTCAAACCATACTCAAAGAAAGCAGTATCAGAGTCATTAGTTATTTGATTTCTTAAAAATTCAAAAATTTTATCATATAAATTTCTTCTGTAATTTTCAGAAATAAAAGAAACAGTATTTTTTCCATCCAAAATTAACAAATTAAGGTTATCCGATGTCTTAGTATTAGTAATTACAGAATTACTAATATCACTCTCTGCTAATTTTTCTGCATCTAGAGAACTATAAAGAGTTGATTTATTGTCACTCAAGCTTAATTTCCAATAATCAGGCTCTCTGTTAAACAAAGATTTTATAAACCAAATTGTTGTATGATGATCAGGTGAGTAAAAAATATTTTTTTCATCTTGAGCGGTAGTAATTTTTACATTATTTCCGTAAGAATCAATTTTTGTAATATTCAAAAACGGTATATGTCTAATAACTATTTCATCAAAATAAAAATCTATAGGTTTTAACATTACTTTATTTAAAGTAACACTAAATCCATATTTATTAACTTTTATTGCATCATAAGTTATATATTCTTCATATTTATCAAGAATAGAGATAATATTTTCTTTACTTTGATGTTCAAATTTATAGGCAGCATATCCCCACCCTACTAGGATTAGAGCTATAAAGCTTATTATAATAAATCGTATTTTCATCTTTTTTACTGTAAAAAATTATTAAAAATCAGAAATGTTGTTCCTGCGTAGACACCTAATCGTCATTGCGAGCAGCCGTAGGCTGCGTGGCAATCTCGTCAAATATCCTGAGATTGCTTCGTCAATTACTTTGTAATTTTCCTAGCAATGACGAAAAGCCGAACTTTGTAATAAAACCTTAAACAGTCCAAAATAGCATATATCGCTTAAAAAATATATTTATTTTTCTTTTAAACGATCAGCTATTAGCTGATATGATTCAAAAACCTTATTTGGTTCTTTTTTGAGCAATTCAAATCCCAATTTTTCATTACTGTTAATATGCCATAATCTACAATTATCCGGACTAATTTCATCAGTTAACATAATGATAGATTCTTCACCATTAAACACACGCCCAAATTCTAATTTACACTCAACAAGCCGAATCCCGACACCGATAAATAAGCCGCTTAGAAAATCATATATACGCAAAGCCTGCTCTTTTACCGCTTTAATTTCATCCCTAGTTAACCAGCCGAAATTTAATATTTGATACTCATTAACTATCGGATATTTCAATTCACGACTTCGGACCTTAAAATCAATGATAGGTTTATCAAATACATACCCTTCATCCATTCCGAATTCTTTTACAAATCTACTGCACGCTACTGATGATATTATTACTTGTATCGGGAAAACCTCAACATATTGAATTAATTGCTCCCTCATATTTATTTTTTCGATAAAATGATTTTCAATGCCGATCATTTCCAGTTTATCCATTAGAAAGGAAGAAATATTATTATTAAGTACTCCTTTACCTGATATATCAACAGTCTCACCTGTTTCTAAAATAGCCTTATCGGAAAAAGCCATTATAAGTAAAAAATCTTCTTCGGCAGAATATAAAATTTTACTTGAACCTTCATATAATTTGTTTTTCATTTATTTGTCTCAAAATTCATTTTCCTCGTCATTGCGAGAAAATTACGAAGTAATTGACGAAGCAATCTCAGGAGCTTGTTATTATTTCATGAGATTGCCACGCAGCCTACGGCCGCTTGCAATGACGACTCTGGTATCCACACAAGCATATCATTAAAATCCCTGAAGATCATTCGGACCAATAATTGCCGACGTAGTAGTACCACTAAATATTTTATTTGCCGTATTAATAATATCATCAGCTTTTATGCTCATGATAATTTCCATAATCTCTTCAGGAGAAATATATTTACCGAAAACAGAATAATTTTTACCTATTTCTTCTGACTTATAGGTATTTTTCTCTTGAGCCATTTGTAAATTACTACGCAGTTGTGTTTTAGCTCTAAGAATCTCTTCTGTGCTTACTTGTTCAGTCATTTTTATTATTTCGTTTTTAATCTCTCTATATAATAATTCTAATTTATCATGTGCAGTGGATGCATAAATTGTAAACACTCCACTATCAAAATAAGCACTATTATAACTACCTACTGCATATGCTAAACCTAATTTCTCACGAATACTTTGAAATAAACGCGATGACATACCGCCACCGAATATTATAGAAAGTAGATGGGTTTGGTAAAGCTTTTCTAAATTAATATATGATGTACCTTCAAACCCTAGCACTAAACTAGTTTGCTCTAACTCCTTATTAATAAAGCCATTTCCGCCTATATATTTTGCCGGAATAAAGCTACTTTTTACTCCTTGCTTCAAAGAAGAAAATAACTGTTCTGCTATAATGACTATTTTATCATGATCCATATTACCGGCAATTGATAAATAGAGATTTTCAGCATTATAATGTTTATCTATAAAATTAAAAAAATGTTCTTTCGTAAAAGTTGCAAGGGTTTTAGCAGTACCTAAGATTGACTTACCCAACGGTTGTTCTCTATAAACTTTATTATAAAATTTCTCATATACTAGGTCATCTGGATTATCCTGATGATGAGCAATTTCCTGCATGATCACCTGATATTCCTTAGCTATTTCCTCATCAGCAAAAATAGAATTTTGAATTATATCGGCAAGTATATTAAGTGCTTTATCACAATTTTCAGACAAGACTCGTGCATAATATACCGTATTCTCATGACCGGTATAGGCATTAAAATGTCCGCCTATAGAGTCAAACTCTTCCGCTATCTGTTTTACCGTTCTAGTTTTTGTACCTTTAAAAGCCATATGCTCAAGAAAGTGAGATATGCCGTCCTCTTCTTCATTCTCATAACGTGCTCCAACTTTAGCAATTAAATTTATTGCTACCGAATTAACATAAGGCATATTATATGTTAAAATTGTCAAACCGTTTTTTAATTTACTAACATTAAAATTTTCTTTCATAATTTATCTTTTATTTTCTAAATCGTCATTGCGAAGAGATGCATAGCATCGACGTGGCAATCTCAGGAATTTTATATTACTTCATGAGATTGCTACGCTCCTTATAGTCGCTCGCAATGACGTTTTTTGATTTAAGCGATGACTCTCTTAACTTCGTAAGCCTTAGAAATCTTGCAAAAGCAAAAATTATTGAATCTACAAAACCGTCAAAACCAAATACAAAATAGCGTCTGATAAAAAACGCTTTAAAAAACCACCATATCATTTCAGTTGTTAAACGAAAATTTGAAAGCTTTTTTCCTTGCTTAACTAAATCTTTTGCTTGCTCGCTAGAATAAAAATTTGCTTTAGTGACCAACTGCTCAACTGAAGTACCCGAATAATGATAAGCAGCTTCATTTAATAGATAAATTTTACCTGCAAAATCAACATCTTTATTAAATATTACCGAATCATGAGTAGTACTATTTACGGTATTTGCAAAACTTGCAAATTTTTTATTATACAACCGAGCACATTTATTAAATGGAGCAAACATTCGTGGCTTTTGGTCATTACGATGCATTATTAACAGCTTTATTTGATAAGCTAAATAACGATCTTGATTATGAGAGGCAAAAATATACTCTATTTCGTCTTGTAACTCTTTAGACAATTCCTCATCGGCATCAATATTAAGAACCCAATCATTTACGCAAAGGCTTTCGGCAAAAGATTTCTGTCCTACATAACCAAGCCACGGTTTTATTACTACCTTTGCTCCTAATTTTTCAGCTATTGCTACCGTATCATCAGTACTTTCGCTATCGACTACTATCACCTCATCAGTAATATTTTTTACGCTATTTATAGCTCGTGCTACCCTTGCGGATTCATTTTTGGTAATAATAAATGCTGAGATTTTTTCAGTTAATGACTTATTCATAATGCGTATACATTCTAAGAATTTTTACAACTTTTTCTTGTTTATAAACCTCATAAACCAACCTATGTTGAATATTAATTCTTCTTGAATAGCAACCGCTAAAGTCACCAACGAGCTTTTCATATGGAGGGTAAATTTTCCAAGGATCAGTACTAACTATGTTTAATAAAACTTCTACTTTATTCTTTAAACCGGCTTGCACTATTTTCTTAGCATCTTTTTGTGCTTGTGTAGTATAACGAATTATATACATTTATAAAAAATTACCAATTTAATTTATCGCTACACTTTGCTATAGGCTCTGCTCGTCCTTCAATTATAGACTTATGCATATTTGGAATAGATAATAAATATAAAGTTTCTTCCATATTACGATAATCTTCTTCTGAAATTATAACTACATTATTTCTTTTACCTTTAATATAAACAGGTTTGTGTACATCAGAAACATAATCTATAAGTTTATAAAGCTTACTTCTTGCTTCGCTTGTATTATATATTTCCATTATTTTTTCCTTATAGTTAGTGAGACTTAATATTAATAACGTACTATAAACAGTACGTTTTGTCAAGGTTATATTCCTACTATCACCCTAAACACCAGCTTAACTACATAAGTTAAAAGTAATGTGGATAATAATCCGCTAAGCCATAGGATAATAAACCATTGCCACCCTTTGAGACAAGAGGTTATTTTTTTAAATTTTTTAATATATCGGATGATGAGATGATTTGCCACGGAATATATAATAACAATAGAATGTGTAGCCAAGTATGACAGGTAGGAATATCCCAGCCCCTATCAACAGTAAAGACTGTGACTCCGGTGCTGCTGCTGCAGTTTCAAGCGTAACTTTATAAGGAACGATATATGGCCATATGCTTATCGCGAGCCCTAAATATCCTAATAAAAATAACAAGATCGTATAAATAAATGGCTTTACTTCTTTTTTCTGCTTAACGGCTTTAATTAACTTGATAAATATTAAAGCAGTTACAATAGGTACAATAGATAAATAGTAAATATTAGGTACACTAAACCAACGATGATTTATGTGGTTATTTAAGAAAGGAACCCATAAGCTTACAAGCCCCATAAAAAGTGCAACGTAAAATAAAATATATAAAGCAGATTTATAAGCCCAATCTTGTGTTGTCTTTTCTGTTTTCAGAATAAGCCAAGTAGCACCCAAGAGTGCATAACCAAATATTAATGCTATCCCCGTCATAACGGAAAAGGGAGTAAGAAAATCAAAGCTCCCTCCTGCAAATTCTCGTCCTTCTATCTCTATTCCTTGGACAAACGTACCAAGCATTAAACCTTGACCAAAAACAGCAAGCATAGAACCGAAATGAAAAGCGCAGTCCCAAATATAACGATGACCTATATGAGCCTTAAAACGGAATTCAAAAGCTACACCACGAAATATTAGACCGATTAACATCAATATAATAGGAATATATAAAGCCGGCATTAATAGCGAATATGCCAACGGGAAAGCTGCAAATAAACCACTGCCGCCAAGTACTAACCAAGTTTCGTTACCGTCCCAAAAAGGAGCAATAGAATTGATCATTTTATGACGGCAATCATCGGTAGGTGCAAACGGAAATAAGATTCCTACTCCTAAATCAAAACCGTCTAATAAAACATATAAACAAATAGCGGTAGCTATAAGCCCACCCCAAACAAGCGGTAAATCTATATAAGGTGCAAAATTTAACATAAGCTTATTACTTTTCTAATAATGGGTTATTCAAACCACTCTCTCCGTACATTTCTTTATTATCTATCGCTTCTATACCTTTCTTTATCAAATGCATTATATAATATATACCCGCTCCGAAAATGAGCACATACACTACTATAAAAGCAATTAGAGAAATAAATACATATTTGCCGAGTACCGGTGATACCGTATCCACGGTTTTTAAAATATTATATACTATATAAGGTTGTCTACCTACCTCGGTTACGAACCAACCGGCAAGTACTGCAATAAAACCTGAAGGTGACATTAATATATACCAATATTGAAACCAATGCGTAGTATATAATCTTTTCTTCAAGTAAAGATATAACCCCACAATACCTGTAAATACCATTAAGCAACCGATTCCTACCATAATACGAAAGCTAAAAAATACTACTGCAACTGGCGGACGCTCTTCTTTTTTCCATTCTTTTAATCCTTTCACTTCACCGTCTACACTATGCGTTAAGATTAAACTACTAGCATAAGGTATTTCTACAGCATATTTTGTTTTTTCTTCTTCCCCGTCAGGAAAGCCGATAAGATTAAAAGCTGCTCCTTTTTCTGTATTCCAAATACCTTCCATAGCCGAGACCTTGACCGGCTGATATTTAAGAGTATTTAAACCATGCAGATCACCAATAACTATTTGAATAGGTGCAACGATTAGCGCCATTAACACCGCCATAAAAAGCATAATTTTAGCATGCTCTTTATAACGATTATTTAGTAAATAAAAGCTAGCTACACCACCGATAACAAAAGAAGTAGTTAAATAAGCCGCCGTAATCATATGGAAAAAGCGATATGGGAAAGAAGGGTTAAAGATAATTTCTAGCCAATTTAAAGGATAAAAGAACCCTTCGCCTCGCAGTTCAAAACCAACAGGCGTATGCATCCAGCTACTAGCTGCAAGTATCCAAAAAGCTGAGATTACAGTACCAACGGCAACTATTAACGTAGAAATAAAATGTACTTTTTTACTGACTTTATTAAAGCCAAATAACATTATACCTAAAAAAGAAGATTCGAGGAAAAAGGCAGTAAATACTTCAAAACCGAGAAGCGGACCGAGGACATTTCCAACCTTATCTGAAAAATTCGACCAGTTAGTACCGAATTGATAAGACATTACAACGCCTGAAACTACTCCCATACCGAAAGTAACGGCAAAAATCTTCACCCAAAATTTGTATATTTCTTGATAAACCGGCTTTTTTGTTTTTAACCATAACCCTTCAATTACCGCTAAAAAGCTTGCAAGCCCTATAGTAAAAGCAGGGAATATTATATGAAAACTTATGGTAAAAGCAAATTGAATCCTTGATAATAATACTTGATCAAATTCCATATTTAGGCTGCTGTTTTAAGATAATAAGCTTTGTGACAAAATATACTCCCAGTGTAATAACGTATACTTAATACGTGAGCACCACAGTACTTATAGAACGACGTAGCCAATTTTTCGAATTAAACGAGTATACAGTATTTGATTTAATCATCCACCTTTGCTATTATTAAATTCTATCTGATTAGTTTTAACAAATTTTCCTTTTTCGGAGTTCCAATTATAATGAACATTTACTATTCTTACTTCTGTAACATTAATATCACCATTGGGCAATTGCGTTACATCATACCCTTTTCGGATAGAATCCGTAATTAATAAACTTGCTTGACAAATATATTTTACATCAAAGAACGGAGAATCGTCTTCCTTAGACTTTTCTTGTTCTTCTAAAAAATTATTAGATAATTCTTTTTCTTGCATTTCTAATGATGTTGAAGTTATTTTCTGAATTTTGTAGCATTATTTAAGGTAAGAAGCAAGGCCTGTTTATTATTTTTCCACAGATTTAATATTTTTAGGTAAATTTTTGCAAAATAATTAAATTAAAATATGCTCCAAAATAACACGAATTAATATATTATTTTAAAATCGAGGTACATTATCGTGATAAAATACCCTGCTTTATCTAAATCAACATTTAGCTTAGGTATTTATTTTTTAAAATTCGATAAAGTTAAAATGACTTTATTGACTGTAATTTGTATTTTACTCGGTATGATTCCGGCGATTGATAGTATATTACTTCAGAAAATCATTGATTTAATAGAATCTTTCAGCGATGAGAACTCTAATAATCTTTTATCTTCCATGATTTACTGGGCAGTATTTTATGCTCTTTGGTGGAAGAGTATTAATATAGCATATCGTTCATATGATTATTTGTATCTCAAGACTATGCCCGTAATAAAAGGGAAAATACTAAATGAACTTTATAATTATACCCAATATCATAGCCATAAATTCTTTCAGGATAATCTAGCAGGACATATTAGCAATCGTATTACCGAAACTGCAAGATCGTTTGAGATGATTATTTCAATATTCGGTGAAAAAATTCTTCGTAAACTCGCTATTATTGTATTTGCATTAATTGCTTTATATTCGGTACATTACGTTTTTGCTACGATATTTATTTTATGGATTACGGTTTTTTTAGGACTTAGTGTTCTTTTCTCGGATAAAATCAATAAATATTCATTAAATTATGCTAGAAGCCAATCTTTTGTTGCCGGTAGTATCGTAGATGCAATTAGCAACATTAATGCGGTTAGAATGTTTACAGCCCATAAATTTGAACGTCAACATCTAGAAACAAGAGTAGAAAATGCCGTAGCCGATGAGCAGACTATGCAATTCTTTATGTTCAAATTGCGTTATGCTCTTGGGACTTCTTGTTCAATAATGATTTTTATAATGATTTATTATTTATCTAAACTTCGTAGCGAATTATCTATAAGCATAGGTGATTGCGTATTAGTGCTAACATTATGTATAAATGTAGCAGACGATATTTGGGATTTAACACAAGAAATCGGTGATATGTTCGAGCAGGTCGGGGCATTTAATCAAGGCTTATCTTTAATGGCACCGCATATTATAACTGATATTGAAAACGCTACTCCATTAGATATCAAAGAAGGGGTTATTGAATTTAGAAATGTTACATTTAATTATCATCATAATAACAATCTATTTTATAATAAATCGGTATTAATACCGAGTAAACAAAAAGTAGGACTAGTTGGATTTTCAGGTTCAGGGAAAACCACTTTTATTAGTTTACTCACTAGGTTACATGATATAGAAGAAGGAATGATTTTAATAGATAATCAAAATATTAAAAACGTAACTCAAGATTCCTTAAGAAAAGCCATTAGCCTTATACCTCAAGAACCGGTGCTTTTTCATCGTACCATTTTGGACAATATCAGATACGGGAAAAAAGAAGCTACTCTTGAGGAGGTTATAGAAGCAGCAAAAGCTGCACATATTCATGATGTTATCGATAATCTACCGGACGGTTACGATACTATGTGCGGTGAACGGGGGAATAACTTATCAGGCGGTCAGCGTCAAAGAATTATCATAGCAAGAGCCATCTTAAAAAATGCTCCTATTTTAATTCTCGATGAAGCAACAAGTAGCTTAGATAGCGAGACGGAAAGCCTGATTCAAGAGTCAATGGATTATTTAATGCAAAATAAAACCGTGATAGTCATTGCCCACAGATTATCTACTTTACTCAATATGGATAGAATTTTAGTTTTTGAAAAGGGAAGTATAATCGATGACGGTAGCCATGCAGAATTACTAAAAAATAGTAAGCTATATCAAAAATTATGGGACTCTCAAGTTAAAGGGTTAATAGTGTGAGGAGGTATTACCCATGTATTATGTCATTCCTGCGAAAGCAGGAATGACATAATACCAGCCTCAACCTTTAAACTAAATCATTATGAGCCACTATTGCTCCTATTGCTTCAACTTGAAGTAGTCTGCACTCTGTCATCGCTTTTATTGCACTCTCAAGTAATTTTATCTTATCTGTAGCGTTACTATCAATAATATCTTCAATTTTTAAAATGTATAAAAACTCTAAAGGCGGTATCAATTTAGCTATCTTTTCTCCTAATTCTATTAATGGTTGTTTTATAGAATCATCCGAATCCAAACTCATTTGATTTGAAAATTTATATAGTTCTAATAGGCTTTTAATATACTCATCCTTAGAAACATCTTTTACAACCGGTAATATTGCTACTTTCCATTGAACAAATGCAGCTAAATCTTTCTTGTCAATAGCCTTAATTTTCTTGTAATCATTCTTACGAAATACGGATTCAAGCGTTAAAAGAGCTTTCAGAGGTTCATAAATTGCTTCCTTGTCACGGACCATTTGACCGTCAGGATCGAGTATATCCGGATTAGCACCATATTGTAAAAATACTTTTACCATATCTATACTCTGCTTCCTATCATTAAGCTCTCTAGTTAGGTCTACTAAACTTTTAAATGCGTTTTTTTCACAACGGATAAATTCCATATTAGCACCATAAGCGAGCAATTTAGTTACCATGGCTATATTTAGGTGTAGGAACGTACATATTTCTAAATAAGTCATATTGTCACCTGTTACGTAATTAGGATCCACACCATTTTCAATTAGAAATGCTGCCATATCAAAATGTTGAGCTGTTAGGGCAGTGTGAAAAACGGTCATACCGCTGTTGTGGTCAAGGATTATATTTGCACCTTTTGCAAGTAGAAGCCTTACTATCCCTTTCTGATTATTATGACACGCAAAATATAAAAAAGATTTAGCCTCACCTTCCAATGTATATACTTCTGTATTTGGATCAATATTTAAAGCGGTTAACATACTATCAACTAAATCATAATTACCTTGACAAATTGCTTTAACTATAGCAGTGTCAGGAGATCTTGCTATTTTATCTACAGTGCAGTATGCCATATTGTACACACTAGAAATATTTGTATTTGGATCTTCAATCAAAGCTTTGAATTCTTTGACAAAACTTTCTCTAAAAAATTCATATCTTTTTATTTTATATATATTATTAAATCCCATATTTTGCTGTTCTTCTATATCTTTACTGCTTAATATCTCATGAAATTTATTTCTAATTATATAATCGGTTATCATAGTATTTCCCGTAATGATTCAATTGATAGTATTTTGTATCGTACAGAAAAAAATCATTTTATCAACAAATAGTTGATTTATTAGTAAGCAATCAATAAACTAAAATATTATATTAAATATTGTCATATGCTGTTACAATCACTTTTTTAGCCACTAATATTTAAACAATGAAACTATCTGATTTTGACTTTGATTTACCAAACGAACTGATCGCACAATATCCATCTAGTGAACGTGATAACTCAGATTTACTAATTGCTGTTACGCCGCCTATTAAAACCAAATTCTACAACATAATAGATTACTTAAAAGAAGGGGACTTATTAGTCTTTAATAATAGTAAGGTAATAAAAGCAAAGTTAAATTTGGGGAAAAATATTACAATAAATTTGAATCAAAAATTATCAGATGATAGTTGGTTGGCTTTTGCTAAACCAGCTCGAAAGCTTCATGTAAATGATGAATTTTATTTTGATAATCATAAGGTAATTATTACCGAAAAACTTGCAATGGGTGAGATTAAAGTAAAATTTGAGCTTAATGATATTTCTGTATTCGAGTTCTTAAATAAATACGGTGAGATGCCGCTACCGGTTTATATTAGGCGTTCACACTCATTATGTCATCCCGTGGCTACAACCACAGGATCCAAAAAATATTTAAATAATGACTGGATACCGTGGTCAAACCACGGTATGACAAACACTCAAAACGACAACAACCGCTATCAAACTGTCTATAGCCAAATAGAAGGTTCAGTTGCAGCACCGACGGCAGGCTTGCATTTTACAAAGGATATACTTGATAAGCTTAAGGCAGAAGGCATACAAACTACATTTTTAACATTACATGTGGGAGCTGGAACTTTTTTACCTGTAAAAACCGAAAATATTCATGAACATAAAATGCATACCGAATATTGCTCTATTACTCCTGATACTGCTGAAATCATCAATAAAGCAAAGCAAGAAGGGAAACGTATTATCGCAGTCGGCACTACAACACTTAGAACACTTGAGAGTTCTTGCAATAACGGCATCGTAAAAGCAGGTAGCTTTGAAACCGATATTTTCATAACCCCAGGTTTTAAATTTCAAACAGCCGATATGCTACTTACTAATTTCCATTTTCCTAAATCTACTTTATTTATGCTTATATGTGCTTTTGCCGGATTTAAAGAGATGCATGAATTATATAAATATGCTATAAAAGAAGCAATGCGTTTTTTTAGCTACGGCGATGCAACGCTTTTATGTAGGAAATGATAATCACAACCGTCATTGCGAGCGACTAAAAGGAGCGTGGCAATCTAGCAAAAATAACAAAAAAATGCTAAAGGTTAGCATTTTTCACTGGATCCCGTGGTCAAACCACGGGATGACGGAGGTGAAATTGATCCACGCAACAAAGCATTCCTGCTTTTAGCTAGGAACGACATTTTAGAAAAAACCTATAACAAACTAGATAAAAAATATTTTGGATGATTAAATCCTCTACTTCATTAATACGAGATTCAAAACAAACTGCTTTACGAGAAGAATTAAAACAGCTGGCAGCAGCACTTAATAAGCCTAAAAGTTTATTCAAATTCTTTAATCAAAACAATTTAAAAAGCGGAATTTATTTATATGGTCCGGTGGGCAGCGGTAAAACTATGCTTATGAATTCTTTTTTTGAAGAATTAACCACACCTAAAATAATAATACATTATCAGAACTTTATGCAGGAAATTCATAAATCTATGCATAAATTACAAACAGCAAATCAGAAAGATATCATCCCTAAAATTGCTAAAAACTATGCTAAACAAACTACAGTGTTATGTATAGATGAATTTGAAATTAAAGATATTACTGATGCAGTGATAATCGGTAGATTATTTAATGAATTAATAAAGCAAAATATTTTTATTTTTATAACTTCTAACACGAGTCCCAATAATCTGTACAAAGACGGATTACAACGAGAATCTTTCTTACCTTTTATAAAGATAATCAATAATACATTTTATGTTAAATATCTAGATAATCACCATGATTATCGATTTGATAAAGCGTTAGGAGTTAAAGAGGCAAGAATAATTTATCCTTTAACTTTAGAAAACCAAAACAAACTTGAAAAAATTATCACGGATATTAGTGATAATAATCTTGCTCCTCAAAATATACAGGTTCTAGGTAGAGAAATATCCTTTCAAAAAGTGCATAAAAGAATATTAGTAACAGATTATAATGAATTATTTACAAGAGACTTAAGCTATATTGATTATGTTAATGTTTGCCAAAATTTCAACGTTATTATAGTGGGGAACGTTCATACTATCGATGCTAACGATACAAATACAGCCGTTAGATTTATCAACTTTATCGATAATGCCTATTTCTATAAAATACTCTTATTTATGAGCCTAGAAGATAACCCAAATAAAATATATCAAGGTTCAGCACAAGCCGCAGAATTTAAACGCACTATTTCAAGACTAAATGAAATGAATAGCGAATCTTATTTATTAAATAATGATTTTAAGAATTAACTTCCTTAAGAGGTTGAAATGAATAATATAGTAAATCACCTTAAATTAAGTACGATTTCTATTTTATCTTTTAATTTTTTAAAAATATATCTTATACCGTAAATGGGTCAGCATTAACAGTATTTGCCATATTCTTAAAAAAATAAAATATTTCTTATAAATCTCATCTAATTTAAGGTGATTTACTATATTCTTTCAAAAATCTTATCAATTTTCGCTAAAAAAGCTCTTTAATTACTAATTAAAATTTATTTACAGATGACCTCTAAGAAACTTAATAAATTCATCAATATTGATCTTTATATCGTCTTCTAAATGCTCTTCTGTTGTCTGATCTACATAAAAAGGATAATAATCGCATGACATATAATTTGCCATTCTTTTATAAAAACTTCTAGAGGGAGTTGTACCGTGATCAATCTCTACTACTTTGCATTCTGGAGCCGCAAAAATAAAGTTAGCAAACCTGATCCATGCGATCCAACTATTATTTTTGCTTTATTAAAAAGCTGGACCTGTTCATACGGGGAGGATAGCTCTAGATATATTACTTTAAAACTGAATCTCTCAATTTTTTCTATTAATTCCTCTTCATTAACTATTTTTCGGGTAGAAGCGTATTTACGAGAAATATATATTTTATCGTATGCTTTACTATTATCTTTAATAAAAATATTTCTTAAATCTTTTTTGAACCATAAAGGCAAAGGCGTACCTTTTACCGGAATAAACGGTACAGATGGAACAATTAGTCTAGTAGCTTGAATTATACAGTCACTATTTACTACAAAAAGCTTATCTTCCGGTATATTTAAATAATTTAATACTATTTCTAATGACTTAATTTGCCATGAATATTTTAAATTATTAATATAGATACGATCATATTCAAGAGCTGATTCTTTTAATATAATTAATCTATGCAAAATTTGTAGCAGCCAATGATACCAATTTTCAGAATCAGAGATGAAATTACTGCTAATTTTCCATTAAAATATAAAGGATTTTCAGTATTAATATCTCATTTTTTTAATAAACGATGTTGATCACCTAAGCTTGTTTGAGTATCTTGTAGAATATAACCTTCTTGAGTTAAAATTCCACCTTCATTAATTACTGTGCCGTTTAGTAATTCTAAAATAAATTGACCAGTATTTTTTTCTTTAAATAGCTTTTTAATTTCTATATTAGATTTTAGCGATTCTATGGAAATAAATTGATGTTCATTCCTTAATGCGTAAGCATTACTAATATAGAGAAAGGTAAAAATTATGAATATAAAATATCTCATAAAGAGAAAGAAAGATAATTAAAAATTTGCATTGCAAGCTTGGCAGCGACTTACTCTCCCATGCCTTATGACATAGTACCATTAGCGCTATGAGGTTTCACGTTCGAGTTCGGGATGGGATCGTGTGTTTCACTCATGCTATAACCACCAAGCTAGCAATACAAACTTTTAAAAAGATAGATTTGTATTATAGTTTGCTGTTAATGTTGCTGCACGACTCAAAAAAATTCTTAACATCATATCTTAACTTTTACTACGATACTCAGCAAAATAATTTGCGCTGGATATCGTGGCAAGGCTACAGTATAATATTAGTTATGCAATAACATTTTTATTAGTTGATAAAAGCTATTTAACCTGATAACTTTGTGAGTAGATACTACACTCTTATAGCATTAACACTATATGCATATGTAATCTCACAGCAAAGTAAATCAATCGAGCTATTAGTATCGGTTAGCTACACACATTACTGTGCTTCCACACCCGACCTATCAACGTGGTGGTCTTCCACGGCTCTAATGGGGAAGTCTAGTTTTGAGGTGGGTTTCCTGCTTAGATGCATTCAGCAGTTATCCCTTCCGTACTTAGCTACCCAGCTGTGCCGTTGGCACGACAACTGGTCCACCAGGGGTACGTCCACCTCGGTCCTCTCGTACTAAAGGCAGATCCTCTCAAACTTCCTACACCCACGGCAGATAGGGACCGAACTGTCTCACGACGTTCTAAACCCAGCTCACGTACCACTTTAATCGGCGAACAGCCGAACCCTTGGGACCTTCTCCAGCCCCAGGATGTGATGAGCCGACATCGAGGTGCCAAACGATTTCGTCGCTATGGACGCTTGGAAATCATCAGCCTGTTATCCCCGGAGTACCTTTTATTCGTTGAGCGATGGCCCTTCCACTCGGGACCACCGGATCACTATGACCGACTTTCGTCTCTGCTCGTCTTGTCAGACTTGCAGTCAGGCTAGCTTATGCCATTGCACTCTAAAAGTTGATTTCCGACCAACCTGAGCTAACCATCGCGCGCCTCCGTTACTCTTTGGGAGGCGACCGCCCCAGTCAAACTACCCACCATGCATTGTCTCGGATCCTGATTCAAGGATCTCGGTTAGATGTCAAGAACCAAAAGGGTGGTATCTCAAGGGTGACTCTACAAAGGCTGACGCCTTCGCTTCGTAGTCTCCCACCTATCCTGCACATCTGATTCCTAACACCAGTGCAAAGCTATAGTAAAGGTTCACGGGGTCTTTCCGTCTGACCGCGGGAACTCCGCATCTTCACGGAGAATTCAATTTCGCTGAGTCGATACTGGAGACAGTGGGGAAATCGTTACGCCATTCGTGCGGGTCGGAACTTACCCGACAAGGAATTTCGCTACCTTAGGACCGTCATAGTTACGGCCGCCGTTCACTGGGACTTCAATTCAGAGCTTGCACCCCTCCTTTTAATCTTCCAGCACTGGGCAGGCGTCAGACCCTATACGTCGTCTATTGACTTTGCAGAGCCCTATGTTTTTAATAAACAGTCGCTACCCCCTAGTTTGTGCCACCTGCACATGGTTGCCCATATACAGGTCATCTTTCTTCCGAAGTTACAGATGCAATTTGCCTAGTTCCTTCAGCATCGTTCTCTCAAGCGCCTTGGTATACTCTACCTGTCCACCTGTGTCGGTTTCGGGTACGGACTATAATGAAGGTGTTATTTCCTGGAAAATATTCACCGCACAATCAATCCAATAAGACTGTACAATTTACTATTTTCGTCACATCCTTCAGGTTCAGGAATATTAACCTGATTCCCATCGATTACGCCTTTCAGCCTCATCTTAGGGGCCGACTAACCTTGCGCAGATTAACTTTACGCAAGAACCCTTGGACTTTCGGCGAGAATGTTTCTCACATTCTTTATCGCTACTTATGTCAGCATTCTCACTTCCGATACCTCCAGCAAACCTTACGGTTCACCTTCGCAGGCTTACGGAACGCTCCGCTACCATTTATGCCAAATGCATAAACCCGCATCTTCGGTACATGACTTGAGCCCCGTTACATTGTTGGCGCAAGAAAACTTATTTAGACTAGTGAGCTATTACGCTTTCTTTAAATGATGGCTGCTTCTAAGCCAACATCCTAGTTGTTTTGGTCTTCTCACATCCTTTAACACTTAGTCATGATTTAGGGACCTTAGATGGCGGTCTGGGCTTTTTCCCTCTCGACTATGGACCTTAGCACCCATAGTCTGTCTGCTATGCTGTACTCATCGACATTCGGAGTTTGATTGAGTTTGGTAAGTCTGTGGGACCCCCTAGCTCATTCAGTGCTCTACCTTCGATGGTAATCGCTATAACGCTCTACCTAAATAGATTTCGCGGAGAACCAGCTATATCCGAGTTTGATTGGCCTTTCACCCCTAACCACAGCTCATCCCCTACTTTTTCAACAGTAGTGGGTTCGGTCCTTCAGTGGATTTTACTCCGCTTTCAACCTGGCCATGGCTAGATCACCCGGTTTCGGGTCTAATTCATCTAACTAAACGCCCTATTCAGACTCGCTTTCGCTACGCCTACACCTAACGGCTTAAGCTTGCTAGATAAACTAAGTCGCTGACCCATTATACAAAAGGTACGCCGTCACAAGACATATTAAATACGCTTGCCCCGACTGCTTGTAAGCATTTGGTTTCAGATACTATTTCACTCCCCTTGTCGGGGTACTTTTCACCTTTCCCTCACGGTACTTGTCCACTATCGGTCACTAGAGAGTACTTAGGCTTAGAGGGTGGTCCCCCTATGTTCAAACAGGATTTCACGTGTCCCGCCTTACTCAAGGACCTCAAACTTTTTACCTATACGGGACTATCACCCTCTATGGTCAACCTTTCCATGCTGTTTTAGTTATTTTTTTGAAGCCACTGGCCTGGTCCGCGTTCGCTCGTCACTACTAACGGAGTCTCGGTTGATGTCCTTTCCTCCAGCTACTTAGATATTTCAGTTCGCTGGGTTTGCCTCATATAGCTATGTATTCACTATACAATACCTAATAAATTAGGTGGGTTTCCCTATTCGGAAATCTTCGGATCAAAGTTTATTCGCAACTCCCCGAAGCTTATCGCAGCGTATTACGTCCTTCATCGCCTTCTAGTGCCAAGGCATCCACCAAATGCTCTTATTATATTCACTTACGCTTTTAACTTGAGATTACACGATGCATACAGAATTAATTTCACAATTATTTTCAGCATCTACTCACGATATAAATTTTTATTATCGCGGTGTATTTAGTTTTTAGCTTTATCAACTTTTTAAACAGCTACAAAGTTTTACGTTTCAAACTTTGTGTGATGATTTTATATCTATATTTTTAAAGCTTGTCAAACACTAATTTCAAATAATTTTAATTTTATTTCTTATGAGAGGGCTTAAAGTTATTTTAAGCTCTTTTTAAAGTAGGCTTTGTCGGCTTTTTGTTTAGATTTGCGGTCCCTAATTTTGTATCTACCTTACCGCCTAAATCTTCAAACAAAAATCTGCCTTTTTGTAAAACATGATTTACTGCTGTTATTTTTCCTTCTCTATTTATCAAACCGCTTTGAGTTTTAACCAACAATAATTTACCGTCTTTTCTAAAGACTGAATTTTCATCAATTGTAAAATCTTTAGTTATACTTAAATTACCGTTCTTATCAAATTTACCTAAAATATTTTTCTGTAAATCAGCAAATACGGCATGAGCGTATAATTTTGAAATTTCTTTTATTTGCTTTGGATCGTTTATATGTTCGCCGGCTTTGTTAATAAAGCCGCTAATTTCATATTGAGATGTTTTACCATGTGGAGTTTTTTTCACAAGAAATTGAGTTTCCATAAGTAGCTTAGTTTGATCCTCTACTTCATCATCTACTATATTAATTACTTTCCTTTTTACAGAATAAATATCACTATTCTTTTCAAGCTTTGAGGTAAACTCCTTAACGTCTCAATTATCATTAAACCTAACTTCTTTTTTATCTTTACCCATAATTAAGACTCTTATTTTAATACTGTATCTTTTAAAATATTTGTACCACGTAAAAATTCTTCTATATTCAAAGCTTTTTTACTCTCTTGCTGAAGTTTTTTCACTCGTAATATACCGCTTCCACAAGCTATTTCCAGCTTATCGCTAATAACGGTACCGGAAGTAAAGTGATGATCCGCATTTAAATATTCTGCTTCAAGGATTTTAATTATTTTATCATTATAACTAAAATATGCTCCGGGCCAAGGATTCATGCCCCTTATTTTACAATCTATTTTATATGCGGATTCATGCCAATTAATTTTTCCTTCTTCTTTAGTTAATTTATGAGCATACGTAACGCCGTCACTTGACTGTTTTATTGGTACTATATTATCGATATTTGCAAGTGTTTTAATTAATAACTCCGCTCCGAGATTTGCACATTTGTTATGCAGTTCTTCCAATGTTGTTCTTTCTTCTAAATCAAAATCTTCTTTCATCAGTATATCACCTGTATCAAGCCCTGTATCCATACGCATAATACATACACTACTTTTCCGGTCACCCTCTATAATAGTACTCTGCAGAGGAGCCGCTCCTCTGTGACGAGGCAAATCGGATGGATGGATATTAAGACAGCCGTATTTCTTAGCTTCTAATATAGCTTTCGGCACAATAAAACCATATGCAATAACAACTATAATATCAGCATTAACTTTATTAATTAGCTTTATTATTTCATCATTACGAAGAGTAGAAGGAGTATAAACAGGCATTTGATGCTCAAATGCTAATTGATGTATTGGAGATTTAGCTAAGTTAAGTCCTCTGCCCTTAGCTTTAGGTTGCTGTGTAAAAACAGCTTTAACTTTGTGATGAGTTATAAGTTTTTTAAGAGCGGGAACAGCGAATTCAGGCGTTCCCATAAAGATTACTTTCACACTATATTATTTTTGAGTTTCTTAAGCTTACGAAGTACTACATCTCGTTTTAAATTACTTAAATAATCAATCATAAGCTTACCTTCTAAATGATCATACTCATGCTGGATAACTCTTGCAAGCCAATCATTTGCTTTAAGCTCTTGCGATTTACCATGATAGTCTAAATACCTAATCTTTATAGATTCCGGTCTTGCCACCTCAATACGTTGCTCCGGTAATGAGATACAACCTTCGTTAGCCGTAACTAGCTCTTCTGATTTTTCTATTATTTCAGGATTCACTATAAAAAGCGGATAAAAATCTTTTGGTTTTGCTACCGAATCATGATCTTTTATATCAATTACTAAAATACGTTTCAATACCCCTACTTGTACTGCTGCAAGCCCTGCACCGTCTTCATGGTACATAGTGTTAAGCATATCATCCATAAATTTTCGTGTTTGATCGGTAAACTCTAAAACCGGCTGAGATTTCTGCTTTAATCTTTCATCAGGTGCCGTTACTATCGGTAATATTGACATAATTAAATCTTAATATTTTATTTTAATATACCATAAAATCACCAAAATGTAAAGAAAGCAAACCTGCCTAATTCCGGCAATAGTTGCATAATAAACTCACCTATTTGCAATAATTTGTCGAATTAATAATATTTAGTAAAAAATAATAGTAACTATCAGATAACATGTTAATAAATAAGGCTTGCATAAAATTAAGGAGGAATAATAATGCATTGGGGTGATATTGAAGAAATTGCCGAACAACTCGAAGAACATTGTAGCGATCAGTATAATGAAAAAAAAATTTCATTATTAAAGCTAGAGAAACTGATTAGAGATTTACAGGACTTTGAAGATGGAGAGAAAAAAGTCGAAGAAGTTACATTAGAAGAAATTTTAGACAAATGGGAAGAATTACGTGAAGAAATTAGAGAAATCGATTAAGTAGCTTTTGAGTTATTTTCAGACATTTATAAATTAACTTTATAAAAATACATTATAATCAATAAAAATATAGCAACTGCCTGAAAAAAAACTCTTAAAGTCATTAACTTTGAACTAAATTTCTTATCAAACTTTCCTCCGATAGCCATCAGCACTACCCCTATAATAAGAACCGCAACGGTTAAACCAATCGCAATTAATAACCACAGCATAATTTATTACCAAAATATCACTTTCCACACAACGATTATATGCTTTTTCTCTTTTAAATCAATTATCTAATATTTGAGATTTGGTTAAAAAATTCACTAATTCTTCGTAAAAAATAATAATTCAAGGAACACAAATATCTAATTTATCAAATATAGATAATTCAACAATTACTTTAAACGAAAAAGAGATATTAGGCTCTTGCGTTCTTATTAATTTTTGCTCAAAAATATCTAAAAATACAAATAATTTAATTTTCTGCACGCAAGAACCTAGAGTATTTTGAGAAACCTTGTCTCTATTGCTAAAATATTTATTAACGCTCACGGTGGAACATGACTTGCTCCATGCAAATTTGCTTAAATTAAGCTTTCTGAGTTACACTATATATATTATCTATCAGTTTAACAAAAGCACCATTTCCTAAAACATTAGCACAAGTGATCACAGGATCAAATAAGATATAAAGAGCTGTAATCAGAGACATCATATTAGTATTAAAACCTAGATATTGTTCAAGTATAGGGGGCATTACAATAATTCCGCCACCTGGTATAGCCGCTACTGAAAATAGTGCCAATACAAAATAAAAAGTAAAAATAAAATAAGCAAGAAAGATATAACCAAACTGAGCAAATGCGATCGTCACAAAAATGAACATATAATCTTTAATAATTATATCTAATACTTCATCAAACTGCAGTTTTACGATAAAGCCCATTATAAATAAGGGAATTATATAGATAAACAATCGCAATATTTTTGCAACAAATGCTTCTAGCTTACAAGCCAATCCAATTGCAACTTCAGCATACAATTTTGAGGAAATAAAGCCTAAGATAATACTACTAAATACGATTTTATCATTAGAAATAATATTAGGAAAATTAAGCAACCATAAAGGCTTTAAGCTATCATTTTCTATAGGAGAGATTATTGATAAATCGAATTGATATATGTATATACCTACATAATGACTTATGAAGGTAGAACAAAAATTAGACCCACATACTAGTAATAATATTAAGAAAACTATACGTGTTGCATCTTTGGCTAGCATTACAACAGATTTAAAAAGTAAGCCAAAAATAATTAAAGGCAGAAATAATCCAATTATAGATTTAATAGATAGACTTATTGAATACAATAACCTTTGTACTTCTAAACTCATTAGTGGGTTTAACAATATGATAGCTATGATAATAGCCATTAAAATAAGTGGCATTTTACGCAACACAAAACTTACCTAATAATAATTAGTTAATTTAAATATATGGATATAATTAAAAGAAAGATATAGAGATATTGTTACCGGCTTAGACCGATTGTAGTAGTAAAAAAAGACTGGAAAGTTAATATTTGCATATTCATAAATTCAATATACAGTTATTATAGAGAGAAAAATTAGTGTTGCAATACTTTTCTAGAAGTTCTTTGGGGGTATTGTTAACTAAAAGCAGATCAATTAATAAATTAACGTCATTGCGAGGAAAATTACAAAGTAATTTGTACGTCCGCAATCTCAGGAGTTTTATTATTTCATGAGATTGCCACGTAGCCTATGGCTGCTCGCAAGGCATTGTTGCGTGAAGCAATTTCACCTCTGTCATCCTGTGGCTTGACCACGGGGTGACACAGTGGGTTTCACCGGTCCATGCAACAATACCTCCTCGCAATGACGACTTAGGTATCTACGCAAAATGCTTTCGCAAGAATGACATCGAGAACTTTTTAAGAGCTATGCGGGAATAACAACTCCTCAGCCCTTACACCTCTTCAGATTGCTCTAATCCCTCTTCCTCTAACTCACTATCTTCTTCACTTTCAGAAGTTTCAGCAATTAAAGAGACAGACACGACTTTTTCACCATCATCTAGCTTAAATAGGATTACGCCGCTAGTGTTACGTCCCGTAATACGTACTGACTCAAGTTTACAGCGAATTAACTTACCGCTATTGGTAATCAGCATTAACTCATCATCCATTTTAACCGGCATAACACCGACGACTAAACCAGTTTTGTCGTTAATATCCATATTGATTATACCGCTGCCGCCACGGTCAGTAATTCTATAGCCATAAGCTGAGCTTCTCTTACCAAAACCGTTCTCAGTTACGGTTAAAATGAATTCTTCGGAATTTGCCATTTCTAAAATAGCCGGGGCGGTTAAGCTTACGCCAAGTTCTTCAGGATTAAACGCCTCACCTTTAGCAATCTCTAATCTCTGCTCCCACGGCACGGATAAATAAGCATCTCTATCCTCTTTTGTACTACTAATACCTTTAAGCACAGTCATAGAAATTACGGAATCCTCTTTGGCAAGCTTCATACCTCGTACCCCATCGGAAGTACGGCTCTTAATAACACGCAGCGATTCAACAGGGAATCTTAAAGCTTTACCGGCTTTGGTAGCAAGTAAAATATGCTCGTCTTCTTTACATGGTTTTACGTCTATTAATTTATCGTCCTCATCAAGCCTAATAGCAATTTTACCGTTCGACTGAAGCTTTTTGAAATCTAATAAATCGCTTCTTCTGATATTACCCTTGGCAGTTGCGAACATAATGTTTAAATTATCCCTCTCATCCTGATTTTCAGGTAGCGGCACAATATTCGTAATATGCTCATTTGCTTTCAACGGTAATATATTAACCATCGGTCTACCCTTACCCTGCGGATTACTTAAAGGCAGTTTATACAGTTTTAAACTATAAACCTGACCGATATTTGAGAAGAACAACATAGGAGTATGGGTACTACCAACAAAAACTTGCGTGGTAATATCTTCATCACGCATTGAAAGCCCTGATCTTCCTTTACCGCCACGTTTTTGCGCACGATAGCTACTTAGAGGTACACGCTTGATATACCCGCCAAGCGTTACGGTTACAACCATTTCTTCACGCTGAATTAAATCTTCTATATCTTGATCAAATTCGCCGGACTCAATTGAAGTAAGACGAGGAGTCGCAAATTCTTCTTTAACTTTAATGAGCTCTTCCTTTAAAATTTCAAGTAACCTTGTACGAGAGCCGAGTATATGAAGATATTCGGTGATTTCCGTAGTGAGGTTCTTTAAATCCTCTTCAAGCTTGTTTTTCTCCATAGCGGTCAGGCGTTGCAATCTCATTTCTAAGATTGCCTTAGCTTGCACTTCGGTAAAGTTACATTTACCCTGCTCGTTTAACATTGCTTTATCATCAACCAACTTTACAAGAGGTAGGATATTTAATGCTTCCCACTGACGAACCATTAATTCTTGTTTAGCTGCATTCGGGTTATTTGAAGCTTTAATAATACGTATTATTTCATCGATATTACTAACGGCAATAGTTAGTCCTAGTAAAATATGAGCTCTATCTCTTGCTTTATTGAGTAAATATATAGTACGGTTAGTAATTACTACTTCCCTAAAACTAACGAAAGCTGCAATTACTTCTTTCAAATTCATCACTTTCGGTAGCCCGTCTTTAAGAGCAAGCATAATAACACCGAAGCTAGTTTGTAGCTGCGTACATACGTATATTTGATTTAAGACTACTTCAGCAACTATGTCTTTCTTTAACTCAATAAAAATCCTTACACCGTTTTTATTCGATTCATCACGTAAATCACTTATACCTTCTATACGCTTTTCCTTAACCATTTCAGCGATTTTCTCAACGAGCCTTGCCTTATTTACCATATACGGTATTTCGGTAATAATAATTGCTTGACGGCTATTACCGATATTCTCAATCTCGGCTCGACCTCGCATAATGATACTACCTCTACCAGTAAGATATGCCGATCTAATACCGCTAATGCCTAAAATCATTGAACCTGTAGGAAAATCCGGTCCTTTAACGACTTCAAGTAAATCTAATATTCCTATATCGTTATTATCTATATATAAACAGCACGCATCGATAACCTCACCAAGATTATGAGGCGGGATATTAGTTGCCATACCGACCGCAATGCCTCCGCTACCGTTCACCAATAAATTGGGAAACATTGCAGGAAGTACAGAAGGCTCTTCTTCAGAACCATCGTAATTAGGGTTAAAGCTGACAGTCTCTTTATCGATATCCTCTACGAGCCTATGCGAAACTTTGGCCATTCGAGATAGTGAGTTAGAGGAAGAGGGATTAGAGCAATCTGAAGAGGTGTAAGGGCTGAGGAGTTGTTATTCCCGCATAGCTCT
>NZ_JAQCNX010000089.1:0-509 GCF_036857515.1 Candidatus Rickettsia tasmaniensis
AATTAACAAAATAAACCTATAAAAACAAGTTTTTATAGGTTTTACTGGATTCCCGCCTCCGCGGGGATGACATCAGAAAAATAAGATAAAAAACAAACAGTGACCGACTTCTTGCATAACTTGCTTCTAAAGGTAATTTGTGTATCAATCCGGTACTCGCATCCTCACGTACTAAAGTGTACGCTGTAGTACTGCGTTCCGTGTTTCCTTCAAATTCCTCTTTATTAGCTACGTTATGCAAGAAGTCGGTCACTGTTTGTTTTTTATCTTATTTTTCTGATGTCATTCCCGCGGAGGTGGGAATCCAGAAAAAGTAGCCTTAATCCCGATCTCAACAATTACTCATTAATTAACAAAATAAACCTATAAAAACAAGTTTTTATAGGTTTTACTGGATTCCCGCCTCCGCGGGGATGACATCAGAAAAATAAGATAAAAAACAAACAGTGACCGACTTCTTGCATAACGTAGCTAATAAAGAGGAATTTGAAGGAAACACGGAACGCAGT
>NZ_JAQCNX010000076.1:0-624 GCF_036857515.1 Candidatus Rickettsia tasmaniensis
TATTGCTGAACTAAAGTAGCATTTTTGTCTAGATAAAGACGTAGTAAGCAATCATAACCCTTTGCTACCTCCAAACGCACCATTCCGTCTTCTACTTGAAAAGAGCAAATTTTTTCTAACCTTGCTTTATCTTTTGAGTTTAAAGATTCGCTATCTTCTAATTGCTCAAGTGCTAGATCAAAATTTAATTGATCTTCATTACAAATAGCGATAAAAAATTTATTAGTTATTTATATACTCATAATAAAGAACCTTATATAATGTTTTTTATCAAAAAATAACATTTATGTCTAAAAAGAAAAATAACAAGCCAAAACATGATGAGGTTATAAGAGCTGCATTTGAAAACCCTATAGTTACTCAAGAGTTCTTTGAAACCTACCTTACCGCCACATATCAAAACTTTACTTTCTTTTGAAGCTCTTAGAAAGGAAAAAAGATAGTTTTGTAGAGCGTAGCCTAAAGAAATCTATAGTAGATATTTTATTTTTGAATATCATAGGAAAGCGACAGGAAATAAAAAATTTCCTTTTGTGTACCCTTTGTGTGTTCTACAATGGTGTACAAAACTATAATGCACCTACTAATCTATGGGAGTTATTTGAAAACAGTGAACTTGTAAAA
>NZ_JAQCNX010000075.1:0-739 GCF_036857515.1 Candidatus Rickettsia tasmaniensis
ATTTGAAAACAGTGAACTTGTAAAAAATACATGGATTAATGATTATCAGTTAATTAATGTTCAAAATATTTCTGATGAAAAATTAAAAGAAAAAGCTTGGTCTGGAATCTTGCAGTTTTTTTTAGAACATATCCACGAACGAGATTTATTAAAGAGATGGCAAGAAGTAGCTGATCTTTTACCAGAATTTATTAAAGTTAATATTGGTATAGATTATATAGAGCTAATTTTGTCCTACACCTTGAATAAGATTAGTTTGAAACCTACCTTACCGCCACATATCAAAACTTTACTTTCTTTTGAAGCTCTTAGAAAGGAAAAAAGATAGTTTTGTAGAGCGTAGCCTAAAGAAATCTATAGTAGATATTTTATTTTTGAATATCATAGGAAAGCGACAGGAAATAAAAAATTTCCTTTTGTGTACCCTTTGTGTGTTCTACAATGGTGTACAAAACTATAATGCACCTACTAATCTATGGGAGTTATTTGAAAACAGTGAACTTGTAAAAAATACATGGATTAATGATTATCAGTTAATTAATGTTCAAAATATTTCTGATGAAAAATTAAAAGAAAAAGCTTGGTCTGGAATCTTGCAGTTTTTTTTAGAACATATCCACGAACGAGATTTATTAAAGAGATGGCAAGAAGTAGCTGATCTTTTACCAGAATTTATTAAAGTTAATATTGGTATAGATTATATAGAGCTAATTTTGTCCTACACCTTGAATAAGATTAG
>NZ_JAQCNX010000052.1:0-1770 GCF_036857515.1 Candidatus Rickettsia tasmaniensis
AATTATTAAATATCCGTCTGCTTCTAGCTTCTTGATTGTTATTAGTAAATATTTAAAATTCAATATAAATAAACAATAAACGCAAAAAATAATGAAATTTATTAAATAGTTTTTAGCTACAAAATATTTTGAAGATAATTTATAAATCGTATATGCCGATAAAAAAACTAGCGAATTTGTACCGATAGGCATACCACTTATTTGATCTATAAATAGACCGAGAAAAAATATGCTAAAAATATTTAAGGAATATAAACTTCAAGAATTTTATCCGGACCTACTATTCTTGCTAATTCATACATATAAATATTACAAGAATGCTTTAAAGCAGACATCATATCTAACGTTCCGTGTCCGCTATGATTCCAACATCTAAAGCTATTAGTACCAAAAGCAGAGCTACCATCGCAAAAAACGGTCTTATTAGGATTAATGCCTACTTCAAGGGCTGCAAGTACGGTAATTATTTTAAAAACCGAGCCTGGAGGATAAGAATTTTGTATTACCTTATTAATTAAAGGCTTATAAGGATCACTCGTTAAACTTTGCCAATAATTTCCCGATAATTTACTGAAATGATTTGATTCAAAACCCGGGGTGGAAGCACAAATTAGTACATTTCCGGTTTTAGTATCCATAACTATTGCCGAAGAACCTTTAGGATTTAAATATTGCTGGATATTTTGCTGAAGCGGCGCATCGATATTTAAATGCATATCTTCACCCGATTTAGTAGGGGTTCCTGCTATTTCTCTTACCTGCTTACCGTAAGCGTTTACTTCAACTTTTTTATAACCAAATGCTCCTCGTAGTTTGTTATCGTAATATTTTTCAATACCGGATTTACCGATATTAAAATCGCTTAAACTATGTATATTTAATTCCTGCTTCTCTTGCTCATTTATTTGACCAAGATAACCGATTAAATGAGAAGTAACGCTTGAAAAAGGATAAAACCTTAAATAACCTATATCAATAAATATTGAAGCGAGTTTATGCTTTTGTTCTTCAATCATTGATACTTGCTGCCAATCAAGCTGATCAAATATTATTAAAGGAGTGTAGCGACTAGATTTTTTAATTTTTTGCTTAATATAATTATATTTTTCCGGAGAAAAATTTAGAATATTACTAATTATTTCTAATTCATCCCTATAATTATTATTAATGCTCCTATCTATTACCAGCTGATAACATGGTTTATTAGTAGCTAAAATATTGCCGTCTAAATCGTAAATTCTTCCTCTAGTCGGTGGAAGTACAACGAAATTAATACGATTCTTATCCGATAAAGTCTTATATTCTTCGCTTTTAATAAGCTGTAAATAAAACATTCTTATTCCAAGCAACGATAAAAATCCGAGTTTACCTAATCCGATTATAAAGGCTCTTCGTGAAATTAACTCACCATGTAGTATTTTCTTATTTAGCATACTTTTTAAAGTAATTCATAGGAGAGTCAAGTATAAGACGAATTATATTATAAGAAAATATAGTTGTTAAAAATTGAAAGAAAATTATTAAATATCCGTCTGCTTCTAGCTTCTTGATTGTTATTAGTAAATATTTAAAATTCAATATAAATAAACAATAAACGCAAAAAATAATGAAATTTATTAAATAGTTTTTAGCTACAAAATATTTTGAAGATAATTTATAAATCGTATATGCCGATAAAAAAACTAGCGAATTTGTACCGATAGGCATACCACTTATTTGATCTATAAATAGACCGAGAAAAAATATGCTAAAAATATTTAAGGAATATAA
>NZ_JAQCNX010000070.1:0-1022 GCF_036857515.1 Candidatus Rickettsia tasmaniensis
ATAATATTTTATTTATTTAAAATGTTTAGGAAATTTTTATTACCTTATATTTTTGTTGTAGCATTTTTCTTTGCGCCTATAAGCGAAGCAAAAAAAGCCGTAAAAAATACCCCTAAACCTCCTGTTCAAACTGGTTTAGTAATTGATGCAAAAAGCGGTAAAGTGTTGCATGCCCATAATTCACAAATTCGGATTTACCCCGCTTCTTTAACTAAGCTAATGACTCTATACTTAATGTTTGAAGCAATTGAAGCCGGTAAGTTACCTTTAGATAAAAAATTACTTGTATCAGCAAAAGCTTCAAAAATGCCGCCTTGTAAGCTGGGTTTAAAAGCAGGGGAAACTATAACCGTTCGAGAGGCAATTAATGGATTAATTATAAAATCTGCTAATGATGCTGCTGTAACGGTTGCTGAGGGCATGAAAGGTTATTCCGCAACACAATATGCTTTACTTAGTAGTGCTAGTAGTTTATGTAACAATACTGTCACTATTTATGTTGGAAAACTCGTAAATATGATGGGTTGGGACGGTTTTTTCCTCTTTACTATAATTTTAGCCTTGCCTGCTTTGTTTATATTAATGTATCTTAATAAAAAGGTTAATGTGTAGTAAGTATTATTTTCATCGTCATTGCGAGCGATTGTAGGAAGCGTGACAATCTAGGAAAATAATAAAAAAATGCATAGCATTTTTTACTAGATTGCTTCGTCAAAATTTTCAATTTTTCCTTGCAATGACGAAAAATCACATTTGATTTAATTTGAATAATATTTTATTTATTTAAAATGTTTAGGAAATTTTTATTACCTTATATTTTTGTTGTAGCATTTTTCTTTGCGCCTATAAGCGAAGCAAAAAAAGCCGTAAAAAATACCCCTAAACCTCCTGTTCAAACTGGTTTAGTAATTGATGCAAAAAGCGGTAAAGTGTTGCATGCCCATAATTCACAAATTCGGATTTACCCCGCTTCTTTAACTAAGCTAATGACTCTATACTTAATGTTTGAAGCAATTGAAGCC
>NZ_JAQCNX010000068.1:0-604 GCF_036857515.1 Candidatus Rickettsia tasmaniensis
AGAGCTTGATATTGAATATAAATTAATTGCAGATAAATATGAAATTCAATATACCCGAATTCCGACACTTGGAACAAATAAAATTTTTATTAATAGTTTGACAAATATATTGCTACGATTTATTAATAAGGTTGATACTAATTTAGTTATGAGTAGCTCTAGTACAAGAATATGTCCAAACGAATTTACTAAATGTTTGTGTAAATTAACAAATTAATAAGGAAAAGAATGGCAAGTTACTATCTATGGTTTAAATCAGTCCATCTGATATCTGCTATATGTTGGATGGCAGGACTTCTTTATTTACCTAGAATATATGTATATCATATCAAAGCTAAAATAGGTAGTGAGCTAGATAGTACTTTACAAGTAATGGAGCTAAAATTACTCAGATTCATTATGAATCCGGTAATGATTAGCACATCTATTTTTGGTTTAATAAATGCTCATATTTACGGGTTTGTTGCTCTTGATACTTGGTTTCACGTTAAAATGTTTGCAGTATTAATTTTAGTGATATTTCACGGTTTACTTGCAAGATGGCGAAAAGATTTTGCAAATGGTAAGAATGTCCATTCAGAAAAATTTTATCGCATATTTAATG
>NZ_JAQCNX010000086.1:0-508 GCF_036857515.1 Candidatus Rickettsia tasmaniensis
TTCAGTTTTTTCGTCATTGCGAGGAAATTACAAAGTAATTGACGAAGCAATCTCAGGAGTTTGTTGTTATTTCATGAGATTGCCACGCAGCCTATGGCTTGCAATGACGATTCGGTATCCACGCATCAACGCTTTCGCAATAATAACATCAAGTTATAAATAAAAAAAGGCCGAGTAGTAAACTCGGCCTTTTAGGATACTATATAATTAGTAAATAATTTTAGTGGTGTACAACTGTTACAGCTCTACGATTATTAAATTCAGTGCTAATGCGAATTTAAATAAGAATTTGTGTGGTGGGGCTGGTAGGACTTGAACCTACGACCACACCGTTATGAGCGGCGTGCTCTAACCAACTGAGCTACAGCCCCTTTTCATTTGAAATTTATATAATTATTATGCAGTTAAGTCTAGTAAAATTTTTATATTTTTGAGGTATCGCAAAAAAACAGGGCAATATGGTTCAGTTTTTTCGTCATTGCGAGGAAATTACAAAGTAATTGACGAA